>JAMWCN010000110.1 GCA_023819505.1 Candidatus Omnitrophota bacterium
TAGTCAAGAGTAATACCACTTAAAATACAGAACCCGGCTTACCTTCTATTCTGCACTTTAAAAATTAGGAGGAAAAGATATGTCAGGACATTCTAAATGGGCAGGTATAAAACATAAGAAAGCTTTGGTAGATGCAAAGAGAGGTCAACTCTTTACTAAACTTATAAAGGAGATAACTGTAGCAGCGAAAGAAGGTGGAGGTAATCTCGATACAAATGCTCGTCTTCGTACTGCGGTTACTAAAGCAAAAGAGATGAATATGCCTTGGGAGAATATTGAAAGGGCAATAAAAAGGGGAACTGGGGAGCTTCCTGGTGTAAGTTATGAGACAGTTATCTATGAGGGATACGGCGAAGGTGGGGTAGCAATAATGGTTGAGGCTTTAACGGATAATAAAAACCGCACTACTGCAGAGATCCGCAATATATTTTCTAAAAAAGGAGGAAATTTAGCAGGAACAGGTTCTGTAAGTTGGATGTTTTCTAAAAAAGGTTACATCCTCATAGATAAAGCCTCTGTAAATATTAGTGAGGATGAACTTTTATCTATAGTTTTAGAGGCAGGTGCGGAAGATTTAAAACAGGATGCTAAAAGTTATGAAATTACCTGTACCCCCCAAGATTTAGAAAAACTAAAAGCCATCCTTAAGCAAAACGGTATAAATTATCAGGTTGCAGAGATTACACTTATTCCATCTTCAACTATTCGCTTGATGGGAGAATCCGCTAAAAAAATTTTAGAGTTAGTTGATGCATTGGAATCACACGATGATGTGCAGAATGTCTATGCCAATTTTGATATCCCTGATGAGATAATGGAAGAGATGAGTACTACCTCCTAAAAATATGAAGATATTAGGGATAGACCCAGCACTCTTAAAAACAGGCTATGGTTTAATTCAAGATGACAACAATCAAATCTTACTTATTGAGGCAGGTCTTATCAGTACAGAATCCAAGCAACTGATAAGCAAGCGTTTAGCAAAGGTGTATGAGGAAGTCTGTTCTTTGATTGATAAATTTAAACCTAAAGTAATGGCTTTAGAAAAACTCTATGTGCATTACCGGCATCCTACCACTGCTTACCTTTTGGGTCAGGTAAAAGGAATTTTGACACTTCTCTGTGCCCAGAAGAAGATAGAGCTTTATGAGTATAATCCTACATCTATAAAGAAGGCAATTGTTGGTAGGGGTCAAGCATCTAAATATCAGGTTCAAAGGATAGTAGCAGAGCTTCTCCATTTAAAGAAACTGCCAAAATATCCTGATATCACTGATGCTTTAGCAGTAGCTATAGCCCATAGTTATATTAGTAAAGTAAAAGAAAAATTTCCCTTTTTAAAAAGATGATCGCCTCTATAGAAGGTAAGCTTTTAAAAAAAGACAATAATTCTTTACTTATTGAAGTAAAAGGTATTACCTATAGAGTATATGTAACTCAAACTACGATGCAAAGGATAGATGAATTTTTAAATCCAGATGGAACAGTTAAATTAATTACTTACCATTACCTCCATGTAGAGCCATCGAGAAATATTCCAATTTTAATTGGATTTTTAAATGAAGTAGAGAAAGAATTCTTTGAAACATTTATTACTGTCTCCGGTATAGGTCCGAAAGCAGCTCTGAAAGCATTGAATCAACCTATATCTTTAATCGCTTATGCTATCTCGAATGCAGATTTAGAATTTTTAAAATCTCTTCCTGGGATTGGTGCTCAGAGGGCGAAAGAAATTATTGCTAAGCTCCAAGATAAGGTTGGTAAATTTGGTTTAGTTAAAGATGAAGTGCCTGTTCAAAAAGAAGTATCCAAAGATATTCAGGAGGAAGCAATAAATATTTTGATTCAATTACAGTATAAAAAACAAGAGGCATTAGCGATGGTAAGAAAAGCTATAGAGAGAAACCCCCACCTTAAAACTACGGAAGAACTCCTTAATGAGATATATCGGCAGAGGATAAAATAGGTATGAGCGAAAATAAATTAAAACCATTAATTGAAGCGATACTTTTTTCTTCAGATAAACCTGTATTAATTGAAGATATAAGGAATGTTTTAAAAGATATAAATCCTTCAGAGATCCGTAAGATAATTGAGGAACTTAAAACAGATTACTTAAATCAAAACCGAGGAATAAGGATTGTGGAATTGGCAGGTGGTTTTCAGATGGTCACCTCTGAAGAGTTATCCGAAGAGTTAAAAAAATTTTATAAGACTCAAAAGAAAGAGAGACTTTCTCGTGCTGCTTTAGAAACATTAGCGATCATTGCCTATAAACAACCTATAACTAAACTTCAGATTGAATCTTTAAGAGGGGTAGAGGTAGAAGGGTTAATATCAAAATTAAAAGAGTTGGGATTTATCCGTATAGTGGGAAGGAGGAAAGCTGCGGGAAGACCGTATCTGTATGGAACGAGTAGATATTTTTTAGAGTATTTCGGTTTAAATTCTTTAGAAGATCTACCAAAATTAGAAGGCTTAGATTCTAAGATTTTAAATATTGAGGATTCAAATATAAAGCAGGAGGAAACTAAATATGGAGATAAAAGTATTGCGTAATAAAATAGATAGAATCGATGAGAAAGTGCTTGCTCTTTTGAATGAACGCGCAAAGTTAAGTTTAAAGATAGCTTCTTTAAAGAGATTAAAAGGTAAATCAATTTATGCTCCGGATAGGGAAACTTATATCATAAGAGAACTCTGTAAGAAAAATTTTGGTCCTTTATCAAAAGAAGCGGTAGAATCTATCTTTAGAGAGATAATGTCTTCTAGCTTGTCTTTAGAGAAGCCTTTTAAAGTCGCCTATCTCGGACCACC
>JAMWCN010000111.1 GCA_023819505.1 Candidatus Omnitrophota bacterium
GGGGTGACCGCGAAGCCGAGTAATCGGCTGAGCACCAGAGGGGCAAGAAGCCCCTATGGGAGGAGCGATAGCGACGATGTTGCTGGTTCAACTCCAGCCAGGCGCACCAGCAACACAAAAGGAAGCTTATGAATAGCTTAATTAAAAGAGATGGGAAGGATTGATGAGATTTATATGTCTGAAGCGATAAAAGAGGCAAAGAAGGCATTTGAGGAAGATGAAGTGCCAGTTGGCTGTGTGATAGTTTATAAGAGAAAGATAATTGCTAGGGCTCACAATCAAGTAGAACGCCTAAAAGACCCTACTGCTCATGCGGAGATGCTAGCATTAACTTCAGCTGCGAACTATCTGAGTAATAAATGGCTAAATGATTGCTCTGTATATGTTACAGTTGAACCTTGTTCTATGTGTGCAGGAGCCCTTGTTTTAGCCCGTATAAAAAATTTGATCTATGGAGCTAACGATTTGAAGACAGGTGGTTGTGGCTCAGTAATCAATATTGTAAATAATAAAAAATTAAATCACCGTATCACAGTTAGAGAAGGTGTGCTTCAGCAGGAATGCTCTTCTTTATTAAAAGATTTTTTTAAAAATAAACGCAAAGAAAAGATAATTCGGAGAGGTGGCTGAGTGGTCGAAAGCAGTCGCCTGCTAAGCGATTGGCCTGGGAAACCGGGCCCCTGGGTTCGAATCCCAGCCTCTCCGCTAAAACTTTTATTAGAATGAGAACCCAAAAGGGAGTTTGAGGGAAAAGAATTTTCCCTCAAGAGTTGCTTCTTTGAAAATACTGCGGGGTGACCGCGAAGCCGAGTAATCGGCTGAGCACCAGAGGGGCAAGAAGCCCCTATGGGAGGAGCGATAGCGACGAGGGGTTCGAATCCCAGCCTCTCCGCTATTTAAAATTTATGAAATCAATTTCTTTAAGGAAATTTTTTTATTATATAACTTACAATTATAAGTTAATTTCTATATTTATATTAGGAATTATTCTAAGGATATTATTGTTAAATAAAGAATTTTTTTTTGATGAAGCAATAAGTTTATATATAGCTAAACAACCCCTTCATAGAATTATTTTTTTACATCTTAAGAGTATAGATTGTGTTTTCCCTTTCTTTAATTATCTATTGAGTTTCTGGATAAAAATTTCTGATTCTATTATATGGGCAAGGGTTCTCCCTTTAATTTTTGGAATTTTTAATATATATTTGGCTTATAGAATAGTTGCTTATTTATTTAATAGAGAGATTGGATTGTTAACTGCATTTTTAGTTTCTACATCTGAGTATTATATTTTCTATTCTGTAGAAATTAGAACGTACAGTTTATTTACAACATTGGCATTATTATCTTGGTTTTATTTTTTAAAATTTATTAAAGAACCCTCTTTCTATAAAAGATTCCTTTATTCATTTTTTACTTCTTTATGTATCTATTCTCATCTATTTGGTCTGTTTGTTCTTCTTACCCAATCAATTATATTAATTTTAAATAGAAAAAATTATATATCGAATTTTAGAAAATGGGCATGGTCTGCAATCCCTATAATGGTTATAATATCCCCTTTGATTTTATACTATTTTTATCAATATAATAATTTTTATAAGATAGGTAGCTATGTAGATTATATTCCATGCTTTAAATACTTGATATCTTCTTTAAATATCTATAGTAATCATAAATATTTCTTGCTTTTATATATAGGATTGTCTATCCCGATATTTATAAAAAAGATTAAAGATTTAAGAATATTTAATTCTTTTTTTAAAAAAATTAAATTAGTCTTTAATAGAATCTCTACTGATTTTAAATTGCAGTTTATATTTATATCATTTTTTTTGCCTTTAATATGTATATGTATATTATCTTTAGGGAAAATAAAGTTTTTTAGTTTTTATTACTCTTTACCATTTTTTATATTCTTTTATTCAATAGTATCAAAAATTATAATCTTTTATAAAGATAAGATAAAAAATTTTATATTAATATTAACTATAATTATCTTATCTTTAAATGGATTACGTTTTAGTTTATTTACAGCTTTTTTTAATTATAAATTAGAGATCAATAAGGTTTGTGAATTAATAAAAAGAAACTTAACAAGAGATGATTTAGTTGTTATTTATGATAGATACACCTTTGCAATATTTGGTTGTTTGGATGTTCCCATAAGGATAATTACAAATAAGGAAGTTTTAAAGGATGCTAAATTGTATAAGGCGGATGTCTTCAGAAATAATTTTCTTACGTTAGATGATTACGCAGTAACTGAAGATTATCCGCTTCAGATATACAGTAGGCTATGGTTGGTATATTTAGAAAATACAGATTTATCAGATATAGATTGGTTTTTTAAAAATTATTCAAAAAGTTTATCAAGGATCTATAAAATAGACAAATATCTTGTAAGATTGTATAATCTTAAAGAGAGATTTTAATAAAATATTTGATTTCTTTTATATTTATGATATTTTATATAAATAATATCTATTCCGATGAGCTATCAGGTATTTGCTTTAAAGTGGAGACCACAGAATTTTGATGAGATAGTAGGTCAAGACCACATCGTTACTAATCTAAAAAATGCTATCTTAAAGAATAGACTTCCCCATGCATTTCTATTTGCAGGACCTCATGGGGTAGGAAAGACATCTACCGCTAGGATATTAGCTAAAAGCCTTAACTGTCAGCAAGGTCCTACAATAAAACCCTGCCAGAGATGTTCCAATTGTATTGAGATTACTGAGTCAAGAAACTTAGATGTCATAGAGATAGATGGTGCCTCCAACCGCGG
>JAMWCN010000112.1 GCA_023819505.1 Candidatus Omnitrophota bacterium
AGTTCTCCGGAACAACCTTCTTGAGGACACTTTATACCTGTAGTTATAGGTTTGGAGTTTTTACAAGTTGGATATCCAGAACAACTTAAAAATTTTCCCTTTTTACCCCACTTTATCAACATAGGCTTGCCACATTTCTCACAGAGCTGTTCTGTTACTATAACTTCCTTCTTTATATTCTTCTGAGCAAAATCAAAATCTGACCTAAAAGATGTATAGAAATCTTTTAAAACATCTAATCTGGTGGATTTTCCTTCTTCAATCTCATCTAATTTTTCCTCCATCTGTGCAGTAAATTTTACATCCATTATCTTGGGAAAATATTCCACTAATAGATCGCAGACCTTAAAACCTAATTCCGTAGGATAGAGGTATCCTTTATTTCTTCTTACATAATCTCTACCGATCAATGTCTGAATTATGGGGGCATAGGTAGAAGGTCTACCGATACCTTCCTGTTCTAAAGCTTTAACCAAAGAACCCTCAGAGAATCTGGGAGGTGGGCTAGTGAAATATTGCTTTGGGATAACTTTTATTAGATCTAAGAGCTCCTCTTTTTCTAAATGGGGTAGGCTCTTTTTAGTTTTTTCCTCATCTTCTGGTGTGTAAAGGCAGGTGAATCCATCAAAGATAATATTTATCCCTGAAGCTAAAAATTGATACTTATCTGCCTGAATATAAACTTTGGTAACTCTGTATTCCATAGGAGCCATCTGACTGGCAAGGAATCTTTTATAGATAAGCTCGTATAATTTATATTGGTCAGGAGTTAAAAATTCCTTTATGCTTTCAGGTGTCATCTCTAAAGATGTAGGCCGAATTGCCTCATGGGCTGCCTGGGCATGTTTGGGTAGTTTATCCTCTTTAGATTCCTTTGCTAAATATCGCTGTCCCCAATAGCGCAGGATATAATCCTGTGCTTGTTTCTTTGCTTCCTCGGCGATCCGAGTAGAATCTGTACGCATATAGGTAATTAAACCTATTCTACCCTTTATACCGATCTCTAAACCCTCATAGAGTTGTTGTGCTAAAAGCATAGTCTTGGAAACAGAAAACTTTAAATTTCTAAATGCCTCCTGCTGTAAGGAACTGGTAGTAAAAGGCAGGGGTGGCTTTTTATCTTTATCTAATTCTTCTATATTAAAAACTTTAAACTCTTCCAATTTCTTTATCTCCTCTAATAAATCATCTACCTGTTTTTTATCCTTTATCTTTACTTTCTCCCCACCGATCTTATCTAATAAAGCAAAAAATTTTTCCTTTTTTCCTTCACGTTTAGCTAATTCCACCTCGATCTGCCAATACTCTTCAGGTTTAAATCCTTGGATCTTTCTTTCTCTCTCTACAATTAGTCTTAAAGCTACGGATTGCACTCTACCTGCGCTTAACCCACGCGCAACTTTTCGCCATAAGAGAGGACTTAAAAAATAACCCACGATCCTATCTAAAAGCCGACGTGCAATCTGAGCTTCTACCATCTGGAGATTAAAATCTCCTTTATTCTTGAAAGCTTCCTTTATCACTGAGGGAGTGATCTCATGGAATGTAACGCGGTAATATTCCTTATCAGAAGAAAGATGGCTCTTTATATGCCAACCAATTGCCTCCCCTTCGCGGTCAGGATCGGTAGCAATGTAGATCTGCTTTTTATCCTCTACTTCTTTTTTTAAATTCTTAAAGGTATCCTTTCTTTGGGGGATAACTATGTAGTAAGGCTTAAATTCATCCTTTATAGAAATCCCCAATCTATCCTCAGGCAGATCTATAAGATGACCCATACAGGGAAATACTGAAAAATCCTTACCTAAAATACTACTGATAGTCTTTGCTTTAGTAGGTGATTCAACGATTACTAAACTTTTAGCCTTCATCTCTTTTAAAAGAATTTATATTTAGCTCTTCTAAAATATCCTCAATCCCACAGACAAGTTTTGCTCCCTCTTTTATAAGTTGATGAGTTCCTAAAGAGTTGGGAGAATCAAACCTTCCTGGGATACAGAAAACTTCACGGTTCTGCTCCAAAGCAAAATTAGCTGTGATTAAAGCCCCACTTTTTCTTCCTGCTTCTACTACCAGAACACCTAAAGATAGCCCACTGATGATACGATTGCGACGGGGAAAATTGAAGGCAAACGGCTCGGTACTGCAAGGAAATTCAGTAAGGACCGCTCCTTGGGAGGTAATCTCATCTACTAAAGCAGTATTCTCTTTAGGATAGATAAAACTAAAACCGCTTCCCATTACTGCAATAGTTCTACCTTTAGCTTTAAGCGCTCCCCGATGTGCCTGAGTATCTATACCCCTAGCCATTCCAGAAACAACCGTTATACCTAATTCTGCTAAAGAGAAAGCAAATCTATAACTACATTCTAAACCATAGAAGGAAGCTTGTCTACTCCCTACTATAGCGATACTAAAGATATCCTCCTGCTTAATTTCTCCTCTTACATATAAAACTATGGGTGGATCAGAAATATCTTTAAGATTTAAAGGATAATTTTTGTCTTTTAAGGTAATTATCTTAAGCTTATATTTTTTAATTAAATCTATCTCTTTTTTTATCTCTTCTTCCTTAAAAGAAACAATCTTTTGAGCTGTTTCTCTATCTAAGATATTTTCCAATTCCTTAACAGATGCTTTGAAAATATAAGAGGGTTTGTTGAAATAATCAAGGAGCCTTTTAAAACAGATCGGTTTTAATGTGGGAATCATATTTAAACCTATGAGGGCCTCTAAATCTTCCATAATTTTTAAATAACAATTTTAAG
>JAMWCN010000020.1 GCA_023819505.1 Candidatus Omnitrophota bacterium
GACAAGATACTGAGTTCTTATCTCTGAAAACGCTTTCTTTTTATATAAATAAAAGCCTTCTTTCCTGGCTAAGAAAAATTTCTTTTTCATTTAGGCGCCTAGTAAGATAAGTTAAATCCTTTAAATAAGGATAATCTTTTGGAGGCATAAATTTTATAAAAAGATTAGTTTTGGTCTTTTTTATTTTTGCTCTTAAAAAATAGAATCTTTTAAAGAGAAGAGAAAAATCAAATTTTCTATATTCTTGAGGTAGAAAATACCAGACTAAATATCTATCCAGAAATCCTAAGTAATTCTTAAAAAATATACTTAGATCTTCCTCTACAGAAATTATCTCTTTATAAGGAAAACTCTGCCGACTATTTAAATCATAACTAAAGCGCTCTATTTTTTTACTGAAATCCTGGAAAGTTTCTTCCAAATTTGGCCATTTGCTAATATATTGATTTATAATAAGTTGTGAAAAATCCTCTTGGTTAGATAAAATCACTAACTCTACTGGTCCAGAAAAATCTTTTTTTAAAGCAAAACCTTTTAATGTAACTGATTGATTTAGTTGATGTTGAGTTAATTTTATAGTGATCTGCGCAAAATAGAATTCTTTTTTTAATTCTTTGAAAATAAAGGGCTTAAATTCAGTTAAATATTCTATTTTTCTGTATTTATTATACTGCCAAGGCCATAAACCAAAAATAACTGAGATTTTCTTTTCTGGAAAAAATTCAATACTTTCTATTTCTTTTAATTGAGAATTAAATAAACTGATATTTAATAAAGGAGAGTTTTGTTTTAAAGTAAGAAGAAAATTAAACCAATCTTTAGGAATAGTCTCATAACCAGGAGCAGTAAATAAAATTAAAGGTGCATCTTTTTGCTGAATTTTATTTATATAAGTCTTTGTTTTATTTAAAGTTAGAGAAAAATCATAAGGGATATGAGGTTGGGACCAAAGAGTATAAAATTGGCTATCTATATAAAAAGCCCCTTGCATAAAAGTTAATTTTAAAAATAGGACCTCTTCTAATAATCCTAAAAATAAAGAAGCTAAAATAGTTTTTAATTCTTTAAGTCCTTGTAAATCAATAAGATATTCAGATAAAACTTGGGGATGATAAATCTTTCCAATCAATTTCCAAAGACCACTATTAAGAGCTAAGTTTTCTTCAAACAAATTCTTATAAAGAAGGGCTTCGGTAAGAGATTCATTCTCTTGATATTTAGGAAGATGCCTTTTACTATAATCACTGATTAAACTAACTCCTCCAAAAAGAGTCTCTACTCCTTTTAAAAGAAAAGCACCCAAACCTTCTGCTTCTTGGGTTATTTTTCTTATCTTAGGGGTTCTTCCTTTCCCTATATTTAAACCTGTTTTTTTAAATAAAATATTAATATGAGACTTAGAAATATTTAAATTAAATTTCTCTTTAATTATTTTTCCCATTGCTCTACAGCTTATAAAAGGATACTCCTTTTTTTGCTTAATAATGAATTCTCTTATTTCTGGTTTTAATTTATATATTACTCCCATTTTAGATTGGACATTTTTAAATTTATTTTTCTAATTAAATCATACCATCTCTTTTCTTTTTTGTCAAGACCGTTTCTTTATCCAAAGCAAGACCGTTTCTCTTTCTTAAAAATTAGTTTCTAAATCAGCCATTTAAATCAGTAAATCACTCATTAGTAGAGTGGACATTTTTTATCTTAAAATATTCTCATAGTGTAAAGAAGAGGATGGAAATAACAGAATTTTTCTAACTCGGATAATAAAAAATGTGAGATTTTTAAAATTTTTTCGTCTATTTAAATTAGAAAGGAGGTGAAGAGAAATGAAACCAAAAAGAGTAGTTTTAGATGGAGCAGTTTACCATATTACAGTAAGAGGCAATCAAAAACAGAAAACTTTCTTAGAAGAGGTTGATTTTTTAAATTATTTCAAAATACTTCGACATTATAAGAAAAAATATAGGTTTAAACTCTATGCTTATTGCTTGATGCCTAACCATGTTCATCTTATCTTAGAAGTAGAAAATAGTAAAAATTTAAGCAAAATTATGCAGGGGATAAATCTCAGCTATACCATCTATTTTAATAAAAAATATCAAAAAGTAGGCCACCTTTGGCAAGGAAGATATAAAAGTAAAATAATACAAAAAGATAAGTATCTTATAGACTGCATAGAATATGTGGAATTAAATCCGGTAAGAAGTGGTCTTGTAGAGAATCCTTTTGACTATCCCTGGAGTAGTTGGAGGGAGCGTTTCGGAAAAGAAAATAAACATCTTATTGACACACCTCAACTAATATAATTTTTTAAAATTTTAAAGAAACGTTCTCCGAAAGGGAAGAGAAACGGTCTTCAAAAAATAGGAGGTCGCCGGGGATGGTGGAGGTGGAAAAGATTTTACCCCAGGGAAGTTCAATACAAAGATGAGCAGAAAAATATACCTTACTTATTCGCCAGGGCTTAATGGAAAAAGCTCCGATTACATAATTAGATTTATCCAAAAAAATAACATCTATAGGAAAATGCATAAAAAAAGTATGTATGGAATTGCAGGGTTTAATAATTAAAGCATCGAAATCATCAAAAGAATCTTTACCTAAAAGACCTTTGAGGCGAGAGAAAAAATTTTTAGCTAAAATTGCTTTTTGGGCAATAACTGTATTTTTAGTTTTATTTATTATTCTTATAGAAAAATTTTTCAATTTTTAGATTTTAAAGATCTCTTCAGGAAGTCCAAAACCTTTTACCTTAAGCTCCTCAAAAAAGGTGGGCAGATATCCTGTAGCTTTAAAATATCCTAAGATATTACCTTGGTTATCTATTCCTGTTTGCTGAAAAACAAATATATCTTTTAGATTTATATGGATCTCATCAAGCATACCTGCTATCTCTGTAATCTGAACAATCTTGCGGGTTCCATCAGAAAGGCGGGCAGTATGTATAATTATATTAACAGCAGAAGAAATCATCTCCCTAATTGCCCTTATAGGAAGCTCTGTTCCTGACATCAAAATCATAGAATCAAGTCTAGCTAAAACATCTTGGGTGGAGTTAGCATGTAAAGTAGTCATTGAACCATCATGACCTGTATTCATTGCTTGAAGCATATCTAAAGTTTCTTCCCCCCGGCATTCTCCGATAATGATTCTATCCGGACGCATCCTTAAGGAATTCCTAAAGAGATCCCTGATAGTAATTGCACCTTTTCCTTCAATATTAGGAGGCCTGGACTCCAACCTTATCCAGTGCTGTTGATGAAGCTTAAGTTCAGCAGCATCCTCAATAGTAATTATCCTTTCGTTATCAGGGATAAAACTTGAAAGCACATTAAGCATGGTGGTCTTACCTGAACCTGTGCCACCGGAAACAATCATATTCTTTCTTGATAAAACACAAACTTTTAAGAAATCTGCCATACGTTTATCTAAAGTATTTAATTTCATTAACTCTTCCACACTTAAAATCTCTTTTCTAAATTTTCTTATAGTTAATGTTGGACCAGTTAAAGATAAAGGAGGAATCACTGCATTTACCCGTGAGCCATCAGGAAGGCGAGCATCTACCATAGGAACAGATTCATCGATATGCCTTCCAATAGGAGCGATGATGCGTTCAATGATTGTCCTTACCTGTTCATTAGAGATAAATTTTTTAGAGGTGAGTTCAATTTTACCCCTACGCTCAATATAAACTTCATCTTTATTATTTACCATAATATCAGTAATTTCAGGATCTGCTAAAAAATCCTCCAAAGGTCCTAAACCTAAAGCCTCATCGATTATTTCTTTTTTTAGCCTCTGGCGAACCTCTGAGGAACTGATAAATCCACCTGCTTCTTCTAATAAAAGATTGGTAATTACTTTTTCTGCTTTTTCTTTCAATTCAGAAGTTTTGGTAGGATCACTAAAAACTTTAGGATCAAGTTTTCTTAATTTTAACTCCTCAATTAAACGGAAATGGATCTTTCTTTTAATCTCTAAAAATTCATCGGTTTTTTCTTCAAGACTTATCTTTTCTGGAGGCTGAGCTAAAGAAACTTCCTTCCAAAAATCAGCTCTTTTTAGTGAAATTTTTTCTAAAGTATCTCCTTTAAGTTCTTTTTTTTGTAAGATAAAAAGTTCTTCTGATTGAATTAATTTCTCTGTCAATTTATTTATAGCTAAAGAGACCTTTGATTTAGGATACTCTAAAACTAAAGGCACCGCTCTATTTAAAGCTCCTAAAACAGCTTTTCCTTCAGAAGGGATACGCATAATTATCTGGGCAGGTAAAGCTACACTTACCTCCTGCCAACTGAGAGAGGAAGCTGCCTCCGCTCTATTTAAGATGACCTTAAACATCCTTAAAGGAAAACCTAAACTCTGCAGTAATTCTAAACTTAAATGCGTCTGATATACAGAAAGGATATCAGGATTTACTACTAAAATTATAAGATTTGACTCCTCAAAGGCATGGAGGAGAACTTGGCTGAAAGTTTTTCCTGCATCAACTACGATATAGTCGTAATCGGAAAGAAAAATCCTAAAAACTTCTTTTATCTTCTTTGGTTCAAGATACGGACTCTGCTGAAGTTTCAAAATACTGGCTAATATATCAATACCGTACTTATGAACTAAAAAATCTTCTTTCTTGATATTTTTATTTGGTAGAAGATTGATTAATTCTATTAAAGAGTGCTTAGGTTTGGCATCTAAAATCCTACAGATGTCTCCTGCTGCTTCTAAATCTAAATCGATTAATAGAATCTTTTTGGATTGCTCCTTTGCTAAAGCTACTGCTAAATTGGTAGCTAAAAAAGTCTTTCCTACTCCACCTTTTGTACTAAAAAAAGTAATTATTCTTGCCTCTGACATATTTTTAAAAAACTTACTCTTGATGATAAACTATAGGAATCTCAATAGCTAATTCTTTTAATTTTAGTTCAGTAGGAAAAGGAGGAAAAGGGGATGAAAGGTGTACCGCCTCTTGTCCTGCATCATCTAAGATTTTGTAGCCAGAAGATTCTAAAATCTTTACATCTTTAAGCTCTCCTTTAGAGTCAACTACAATACTTAATCTTAAAGTTCCCCACCAACCCGCTTCTTTTGCTGAAGAAGGATAGAATAGCTTACTTCTTATCTTATTTTGGACCAATTCAATATAACTTCTGATTTCAGGAGGTAAACTCTCTGAAATTGAAGGTTTAATTTTTGCTTCTGGAATCTCTTTATAAGAAGGTATAGGTTCTTTTCCTTTGATAATTTTAGGAGTAAGGGTAATAAAGAGTTCAGTATCTTGAGTAGGTGTATCTAAAGGAACTTCTTTACGTTTAAAAAATATTCCTAAGATAGGTATCTCTGCCAGCCAAGGAAATTTTCTAATCGTTACATCGGACTTTTGTTTTATCAATCCACTAATAACTACAGTTTGACCGTCATCTAAATAGAGTTCAGTAGATGTAGATCTGATAGTGCGCGGATAGGCTCTGGCATAAGCAGTAGCTTCCACAGTTCCCAATTCACTTACCTCTGTATTTAGGGAGAGTTGAATTTTATTATCCTCAGTAACTAGTGGTCTTATCTTTAATTTAATTCCATACTCTTTATATTCAACTGTTCCTGTAGTTCCAGTTTCACTTATCGTAGCGGTAAATGTGGGAACCTCTCCTCCCACTAAAAGCTCTGCTTCTTTTCCGCTTAAACAGACAAGTCTAGGTCTAGAGAGGATATTCAATTTGCGTTCTCTCTGTAGGAGATCTAAAGTCCAGGCAAAATTTGTGCGACTAAAATAACTTACTTGAAATAGAGTTGACCATTTAGAAGCAGAGGTAGGGGTAGGATAATTCTGTTCAGTTAAAGTTAAATTAGATGGCCAGCTAAATCCCAATACTTCTGAGGCTTCTTTGGTTAATTCTAAAACCTGCACATCTATCTCTACAAGCTTATCCTCTTTTATCTGGATTAAATCTATCGTTTTTTCCTTTAAAGCTCCTAAAGTAGTAAAGAGTCTTTCCTTATCCTGAAAAGTCCTTACCTCTCCTAAAAGTAAAACTTTTGCTTCTGTATCTAAGGTTTTAGTATATACCTTATTTAAATTTAATTCTTTTATTAAAGTATCTATCCTCTCTTTTATCTCCTGCAGATCCTCAGCAAATACACGGATACGGAATGCCTGTTCTCCAAACTTATCCCAGAAAACAAAAGTAGTTGTACCTGGAGATTTAGCAGCTAAAACGATTTCATTCTCCTTCACCTGGGTAACATCTGCTACTTCCGGTCTACCAATTACAATACGCGTGGGGGTGGTAGCAGGCAAAGTTTTAATTTGACCTACATAGAGAGTAATTTCTTCAGTAATTTCTTCTGCAAAGATAAAACTACCTATTATAAGAATAAAAATTACAAAAAATATCCTCTTCATTTTGATAAAAGCATCGTCTCTCTTTTTAAACCGCGATAAACCTCTACCTCTTTGGGTTTTTCTACGCCTGCAGGAGCTTGCGTTTCAGAGACCTGCCCTTGCGGAATCTGAGGCATAATATATTGAAAGAGTGTATCCCAACTTGCAGGAATAATGGGTTCAATCTTAGAATCTGCAGGTGATCTTAAAATTAAACGGATTTTTCCCTGTTCCTGAACAAAGGCGATCAAATTTGCCTCCTGCGGTGATAAAGCTAAGGTAACCAAAGAAGAAGGCTCTGCTGTTTTCTTATCTTTCTCGTAGCGATCTTCAGAAGGGGTTACTGCGCTGAGTTGTCGTCCTACTGCTAAAACTAAAACATTCTGAAATAGGGGAACAATTACTCCTTGGGTTACCTGTTTTCCATCAGGTGTCATTGTGGGTACAGGTACCATTCCAATCACATCTACATAATCTCCAGGTCTAATCATCCCTGCTAAGGAACTGATATTATCTACAGGGATAGTAACTGCCCTTTTTCCAATAGGTGTAGCCATAGCTAAAGAACCTCCAGTTGTAGCTGAAACCTGTTGTGGAGATAAGAGTTTAGTGGTAGTGATCTGTTCCCCTTTACTTATAGGAACTGCAGTTACCATACCTAAAATTCTCTCTACAGAACTTACTGAACGTGGCTGAAGGTAATCTCTGGGAACAATTTTTATTTCCAACATCGATTCTTGTAAAGTGGTTCCTTTTGGTATATCTTCCTTAGCAACCACTACTTCTGCTTGCATCTGTTGTTTTTTTAAAAGTTCCTTTTTGGCCTGCTCCTTGATCAAGGTGGTCTGTTGATCAAGATAGACTTTTACCAAAAAGGTTGCAATTAGACCTAAAACGATACCTAAAATTAAAGCAACTCTTCTGGGCATTATTTTATCTCTCCCTCATAAATTTCTATCTTTGCATCTTTGGAGAGTTTCTCAATTAAATCATCTATTCTTTTTTGCTGTTTAATGTAGCTAAGACCTCTTTTTATATCATCCCACATCTCCGAAAGTGATTTTTGTTTTCCTCCTTTTTTTGCTTCCAATTTTAAAATATAGTAGCCATCTGGACCTTTAAAGATACTACTGATTTTACCTACTTCTAAAGCATCAGAGAAAGCTATCTCATCAAATTGAGCAAATTTTTTTCCTTTAGAGATAAATCCCAAATCTCCTCCCTCTTTTGCTGAAGGGGCTCTTGAACGCTCTTTAGCTAAAGTGGCAAAATCTGCTCCTTGGAGAAGCTGAATTAAAAGCTCCCTTGCTTCTCCTTCTGTAGGCACAACTATTTCGCGCAGTTGTCTTTCCTCAGGCTCTTTTAATTCCTCTTTAAATTGATTGTAGTAGTCTTCGATTTCTCTAGAACTCACCTCTACCTTCTCCATCTCTTCTTTTACTAACTCCATCACCAAAACATCCTGTTTTGTCCTCTCAATAGTCTTAATTACTTCCTCTTTATTCTGTAAACCTCTATCTAATGCCTCCTGATAGAGAAGAACACGTCTTACCATATCATTTTTTAGATAATCGATCTTTTTCTCACGCGTATCTATCTTTAACTCCGGCCTATCTGCAGGAACCATACTATTGAAATTCTCTATCTCTCTGTTTAGCTCTTCTAAAGTTATAGGGTAATTATTTATGCGTGCAATCAATGTTCCCTTTACTTCTGGTAAAGTTACTTCTTTTTTAGATTCTCTTTTTTTTGGTAAACTGATATTTAATTTTTCACAACCCACCAATAAAACTCCCCAAATTAATACTAATAAAATAATTAAATTATACCTCCTCATGCTTCTCCTCCTTTTCTCAATAAGACATCTATAATAGAAATAATTGTATAGAAAAAAAAGAATAAAAATATATATCCCAGAATAATTAGAAATCCTATTATACGTGGATATCCAGCAACTATATTAAAAATTATGGAAATACCTGTGATTAGACCTATAAATAAAAAAAGTAAGCTTATTACTTTTAAGATTAATCTGGCTACTTTTAAAAATTTTATTTTTTTCTGCACTTTTATAATATTTTTAACATAAAAAATAAAAAAAGCAAGTAAAAAATTAAACAGCCCCAACCGGATTTGAACCGGTGTTTTATGGCTGAGAACCATACGTCCTAAACCGGGCTAGACGATGGGGCCGAATTTTTCTTTATTTTATAGAAATAGAAAGGTTAAGTCAATAATATTTTTAAAATAATTCCTTATCTAAGTAACGGTATCCTACTGCCTCTAAGATATGCTCAGCATGGATTTTTTCTGAACCTTCGAGATCTGCAATTGTTCTGGATACTTTTAAGATGCGATCGTAACTACGGCAGGATAACCTTAATTCTTTCAAAGCCATCTCTAAAACTTTTTGAGCTTGTCCATCCAAGATGCAAAATTTCTTTATCAACTTTGTATCCATCTGGGAATTAAAAAATATGGAATTCTCTTTAAATCTTTCCCTTTGAATTTGGATTGCTTTCTCTACCCTAGAACGGATATCTATAGAGGTTTCCTCATGTCTTTCTTCTATAAGTAATTGATAGCGTAATTCTGGAACCTGGATATGTAAATCGATCCTCTCCAGTAAAGGACCGGAGATTTTATTTCTGTACCTTTGGATCTGTGAAGAACTACATCTACAAGAACGGAAACTAGAAGTATAATAGCCGCAGTAACAGGGATTCATTGCACCAACAAGTAAGAACTTACTTAAAAAACTGACTGTTCTATTCGCCCTGGCAACAGTTACTTTTCCATCCTCTAAGGGTTGCCTTAAAGACTCCAAAACATCGCGATGGAATTCAGGTAATTCATCTAAAAATAATACTCCATTATGCGCTAAACTTACCTCTCCGGGCTTCGGGTTTTGTCCTCCTCCTACTAAAGCGATATCTGAGGCGGTATGGTGTACCATTCTGAAAGGTCGGGTAGTGATTAAAGGAGATTCTTTATCTAAAAGTCCTGCGATGCTATAGATCTGGGTAGTTTCAAAGATCTCTTCTTCAGTCATATCCGGTAAAATCGTAGGAATCCTCTTTGCCAGCATAGTTTTCCCTGCACCGGGTGGTCCAATTAAAATTATATTATGCATCCCTGCCACTGCTACCTCAATTGCACGTTTTGCTTTGGCTTGACCTTTGACCTCAGAGAAATCAAGATTGTATTCTTTTCTCTTAACCAGTTCTTCTATCTCTATTTTAAATGGTTTTTTTTCTAAAAAATTAGTCAAAAAATAAACCAGCTCCTTTAGGTTCTCTGCAGAATAGGTATCGATCTCTTTTACAATGGAAGCCTCAAAGATATTCTCTTCAGGAACGATTAATTTTTTAAATGAGGTCTTTCTTAAAAATAAACTTATGGGTAAAACTCCATTTATCCTCCTTATCCTTCCATCTAAAGAGAGTTCTCCTAAAAATATAAATTCCTTTAAAGGTTCTTGCGTTATCTGACCACTGGAAGCTAAAATCCCTAAAGCGATCGCTAAATCAAAACATGAGCCTTCCTTTTTAATATCTGCAGGTGCTAAATTTACAGTAATTCTTCCTGAAGGATAATCATAGCCTGAATTTTTAATTGCACTCTTTACCCTTTCCTTTGCCTCCTTTATTGCTTCATCAGGTAGACCTACTACAGAGATACCTGGTAGCCCTGAAGAAACATCCACTTCAATCTCTACTAAATAGGCATCTGTGCCTAAGGTAGTACTGGAAAATATGCGGGAAATCATAATTTATCACCTCCTATTATCTTAAGACGAAAAAATTAGGAAAATCTCACAATTATTTATTTTTTAGTTCAGAGATTATCTTTCTGATACGTAGGGTTCTTTCTGGAGAGGAAGGATGAGTTGAGAGGTAATTTTTGATCATCGATTGCGGTATCTCAATGGCAAATCTTTCCATAAAGGTAGCAGAAGTTTCCACATCAAAACCAGCTAAATATACATACTTAGTTCCAAAATAATCCGCTTCCCTTTCTAAATCTCTTGAATAGGTTGCCTTAAAGATATCAGCAATATCCATAACCATTCTTCCTGCACCAGGTGCTTGTGATTCTACAAATATACCCAAAGGTAAACTTAAAAGAAGACTGAGTAAAGATACACCTTGGGCTTTTGTTATATGTCCGCGTACAATATGGGCGAGTTCATGAGCTAAAACTGCAGCTAATTCATCATCGGATTTTACAAAATGCATCAGACCATAGGTGACAAATATCCCACCAGAGGTAGCAGCAGCATTTACTTCTTGAATATCTACTATATTTATAGGGATATCTAAAGGGATAGAACCTGCCTCTAAAAGGATATTTTCTTTTTTAGAGAGACGTAATATCTCAAAATTTATTTTTTGGCCTATCTTTAGCCTTCTTACATTATTATAGAAATCTACACTATTATTAATTCTTTGAAAGTTAATCTTTAAAATTACATCTGCTGGTTGTATACCTGCCTTTTTTGCTGGCGAGTTATCTATCACTATCCCTACGACTACACCTTTATCTTCGCTTAAATTATATAATCTTTTAAGATATTTATTTATATCAAATACGTATATTCCCAGATAGGGTTTTAAAGTAAACTCTTTTAGATCCTCTTGGGGGATACTAGAGATTAAACGATAACCTATATCGTTTATCCTCTGCATCTGCCTCAGTTGATAACCAATAGCTTTTGTTTTAAGCTCCTCTTGCATCTCTAAAATCTCTTCTTCAGTTACAGAAGGACCAGTTATAGTAGCGCAGGAATTAAGCAGGATAAAAAATATAAAGAAAAATTTTTTCATATTTAGCTCTTAATTAAGGAGAGCGTTTCCGCACGTGTCTTTTCGTTATCTTTAAATATACCTTTTACTGCAGAAGTGATAGTTAATGTCCCAGGTTTCTTTATCCCCCGCATAGACATACAGAGATGCTCTGCCTCAATTATTACCATACATCCCTGGGGCTTTAATTTCTTCATTATAATCTCAGCGATTTGACTGGTAAGACGCTCTTGAACCTGTAGACGTTTAGAAAGCACATCTACTAATCTAGCTAATTTACTTAAGCCGGTTACCCTTCCCTCTTTAGGGATATAAGCGATATGAACTTTGCCCAAAAAAGGAAGGAGATGATGCTCACAGATAGAGTATAAAGGAATATTCTTAAGCAGAATTATCTCATCGTGTTTTTGGTCTAAAACTACCTCTAATTCTTTTTGGGGGTCTTTATTCATACCAGAAAAAATCTCCTCATACATCTGAGCAACCCTTTGGGGTGTATCTCTTAGATCTTTCCTATTTAAATCTCCACCGATTGCCTCCAAGATTTCTCTTACTGCTTTCTCAATCTTTTTTTTGTCCATAACAGGCTCCTTTTTTACTTACCAATACAGAATTCAGTAAATATCCTCTCTAATAACTCCTCAGAGAAATTCTTTCCTAAAAGTTCATCCAAAAATTTTAAAGCCACCTTTAAATCCTCAGTGATATATTCTAAAGAAAATTTATTCTTTATAGAAATAAATGCCTGTTTTATAAAATAGAGAATCTTCTTTAATACTTGGATGTGTCTGATTCTGGGAATAAAGATTGGTTCTTGATCAGAAGTCTTTCCTTCATATACAAATTGAACAATTTTTTCTTCTAACCTATCGATATTCTTTAGTTTTTTGGCAGATATCTCTACTAAACAATTAAAATATTTAGAAAGTTTATCTTTCTCTATCTTTTGAGGAAGGTCTATTTTGTTTATTACTGCTAAAATTGGTTTTCTCTTTAACTTACCTATCAAAAAAAGATCTTCTCTTTTTAATCTCTCACTTCCATCAAAAACTAAAATTATAAGATTTGCCTCAAGGATAGCTCTTTTTGTACGCTGGAGAGCTTTCTTCTCAATTAGATCATTTGGTTCCAAAATCCCTGCAGTATCTACAATCCTTACCGGAAGACCCCTTATATCAATTATTTCTTCAATTGTATCCCGAGTAGTTCCTGGTATAGGAGTAACGATACAGCGTTCTTCTCTTAAAAGGGCATTTAAAAGAGAAGATTTCCCTACATTTGCCCTTCCACAGATAACTATCTTTAAGCCCTCTCTAAAAATTTTTGCATCTTTGGCATCCCTTAAAAGTTTAGCTAAATCACTAATTAATTTCTCTAAATTGTTCCTGATTTCTTCTAAATTAACTTTACCTATCTCCTCTTCAGAGAAATCTATATTCGCCTCCAACTTTACTAAAATATCCAGAATAGCTTTCCTTATATTTTTTATTCTATAAGAGAACTCTCCTTTTAACTGCTTAATACCTGCTTTTAAAGCGAGTTCTGTCTTAGCTTCGATTACCTCCAAAACTGCCTCTGCCTGATTTAAATCTATCCTTCCATTTAGGAAAGCTCTTTTTGTAAATTCTCCAGGTTCAGCTAAACGCGCACCATTCTTTAAAACTAACTCTAATGTCTTCTTTAAAGGTAAGATTCCTCCATGACAGTTTATCTCCACAGTATCTTCTTTTGTATAGGAACGGGGTGCACGCATCACGGTCAAAATCACCTCGTCAACAAAAGAATCTGGCTTATCTATATCTTCTACGATCCAGCCATAATGGGTTGTATAGGTTTTAAAACTAGAAGGTTTTTTTCTATCTTTGGAAAGAAAGATTCTGTCTGCAATCTTTAAGGCAGACTTTCCACTTATCCTTACAATACCGATTCCTGATTTACCTAAAGGAGTGGAGATGGCAGCAATGGTATCCTCTAAGCGATCAAATTTCATTTTATTTTTATTTTAAAATAATTGCTCTTGCTTCCCCTACTACAAATAGAGAACCTGTAATTAAAATGAGGTCATCTTTTGTAGATATCCTCTTTGCTTCCTTTAATGCTGTCTTTACATTATCAGTAATAGAGTAGGATTTATCTTTAAAATAAATTGCCAAATCCTCCGATTTAGTGGCACGGGGATTATCTACTTGCGTAAGAATTGCAATATCGGTTATCTCTTTTAACTGATCACAGACACCTTTTATATCTTTATCCTTACAGATACCAAAAATTAAAATTAATTTCCTGTAAGAAAAATTTTTCTTAATCGTTTCTTTTAGAGCAAAACTGGAAGCAGTATTTTGCGCACCATCTAAAATGATCAAGGGTTCCTTTGAGACAACCTCACATCTACCCGGCCAAATTGTATTGTA
Organism: Candidatus Omnitrophota bacterium; assembly: GCA_023819505.1. Taxonomy (GTDB): domain Bacteria; phylum Omnitrophota; class Gorgyraeia; order Gygaellales; family JAMWCP01; genus JAMWCN01. Next base: position 13,602 of record JAMWCN010000020.1, read on the forward strand.
AAGACCATTCCTAATTGGTTCTATACCTATTATTATATTATAAAAACTCAATGCCTCAATCAAACCCACTGCTAATGTAGCATTGATTAGCTGATGGTCTCCTAAGAGTTTAATCTTTAAATGGGGGAATTCTCTAAATATACCTAATACATTAAAACCGTATCTGGTCTTCTCAAAAAATATATCCTTATTTAATTCGTATAATTTTGCTCCCATCTCCTTTGCTTTCTCTCTGATGACCTGTTGAACCTCTTTATGCTGTGGTGCACTGATTACGGGTATAGATTCTTTAATGATACCTGCCTTTTCATAGGCAATCTCTTTTAAATTAGAACCTAATTTTTGAGTATGCTCATAACTTATAGAAGTTATCCCGCAGACTAAAGGTCTAACTACATTGGTAGCATCTAATCTACCACCTAAACCTGTCTCTAAAACTAAAAAATCAACTTTTTTTTCTTTGAAGTAAAGAAAAGCTAAAGTTGTATAAATTTCAAAAAAGGAAAGCCTTCCATACGAGGAATTTTTGTTATAACTTTCAATGTAGGGTTTAAGATAGGAGACTAAATCTGATACTTCCTTCTCTGAAATCATCCCTTCAAATCCAGAATGATCATCTAAAAATTTTTTATTATCTAAAATCCTGATCCTCTCTCGGAAAGTATTTAAATGGGGAGAAGTATATAAACCTACTTTAAAACCTGCCTCTTTTAATATGTAACTGGTAAAAGCGGCAGTTGAACCTTTCCCCTTTGTCCCTGCGATATGTAGGCAAAAAATTTTATCTTGGGGATTTTCTAAAAGATTTAAGAACTCTTTTATCCTTTCCAACTTTAAAGATTCCTTATAAGACCATCTATTTTCCCTTTCATAATTAATAAAGGAATCTAGATAATTTAGAGCTTCTTTGTAATCCATACCGATTTAGATGATTATTTAAATTAATGTCGGAAATGTCTGAGATTAGTAAAGACCATAGCAACTCTATATCTGTTGCAGAGTTTGATTACCTCCTCATCTGCAATTGAACCACCAGGTTGTATTATTGCTTTTACCCCAGCTTTGATTGCTTTTAATACCGCATCCGTTTTAGGAAAGAAACCATCAGAGGCAAGACAGCTTCCTTTAAGAGAGTAAGATGATTTTCTTATAGCAATAATCACAGAATCTAATCTTGACATCTGACCTGCACCGATTCCTATAGTTTTTGTTCCTTTTGCTAAAACAATAGCATTTGATTTTAAATGCTTGGCAACTTTAAAAGCGAAGATAAGTGATTTGATCTGATTAGAAGTGGGCTTTATCTCTGTAACTACTTTTAAAGAGTCAACTACTTTTAGATCCCTCTCTTGGAGAAGTATACCTCCAGTTACACGTTTAAAATCAAACTCTTCAATAGGCTTAAGTTCATCTAATTCTATAATTCTTAAATTCTTTTTCTCTTTAAATACTTCAATTGCATCTTTTTCAAAACCAGGGGCGATGATACATTCTAAAAATCCACTCTTTAAGATTAATTTGGCGGTCTCCAGATTAAGTTTTCTATTTAAAGCCACAATCCCTCCAAAACTAGAAAGTGGGTCTGTTCTATACGCATTAAGGAAAGCTTCTTTTAAAGTTTTAGCTTCTGATACACCACAGGGATTATTATGTTTTACAATAACCGCAGCTGGATCTTCAAACTCCTTTACTAAATTAAATGCCGAATCTAGATCTAAAATATTATTAAATGAGAGTTCTTTTCCTTGCAGCTGTTTAATGTTTACAATTCCGCCTCCTCTATCCCTTTCTTTATAGAA
>JAMWCN010000113.1 GCA_023819505.1 Candidatus Omnitrophota bacterium
ATGATCCTTCCTTTTTCTAAAATAATTATCCGATCACAGAATTCATTAAGAAGCCCTGTGGATTGAGAAACAACTATTAAAGTTTTTCCTTCTTTTTTAAATTCTCTTAATTTATTGAAGCATTTATTCTGAAAAGAAAGGTCTCCTACTGTCAATATCTCATCCATTAATAGTATATCAAAATCAACATTTATAGCAATAGCAAAACCTAACCTCATATACATTCCTTGTGAATATGTCTGTAGCGGTGCAGTAATAAAATCTCCCAATTCCGAAAACTCTACAATTTTAGAGAATCTTTTTCTTATCTCTTTAATCTTTAAGCCTAATATGGAACCATTGATATATATATTTTCTTCTCCAGTTAATTCAGGATGAAATCCTGCACCCAAACCTACCATACAGGAAACTTTTCCTCTTATAGAAATTTTTCCTTCTGTAGGAAAAGTAACTTTTGAAATTATATTAAGAAGGGTGGTTTTTCCTGCTCCGTTTCTTCCTAAGATACCTAAAGTTTGACCTTGAGGTATCTCCAAATTAATATCCTTTAATGCCCAAAGTTCCTCATATGTTTTTATCTTTAAAAAATGAGGTAGGATATGCCTTATGATTGCTTCCTTTTCATGGGAAACGATATATTTTTTAGAAATATTTTCTAATTTAACTATAACCATTTAAACCAGATCTGCAAATCTTAACTCTAATTTCTTAAAACTATAAAGCCCAAAAAAGAATACAATTAAACTTATAACTATAGAAGTAAATACCATAAAATTTAAATTTAGTCCCTCCGGTAAGCTATAGATATAACCTTCTAAAAGGCTTATCCTGTATAAAGTGATTATCTCAGTTAAAGGATTTAACATATAAAATTTGAAAAACGAATTCGATATATTTAAGATTAAATCCAGCGGATAAAATATAGGGGTAAGGTAAAACCAAAGTAAAAGTAAAATCTCTACAATATATTTTACATCTCTAAAATATACCTGAAGACTACAGAATATAAAACTTATACCAACAGTAAAGATAAATTCAAGTATAATAATCAAAGGTAAAAATAAAATATAAGTATTGAATCTTAAACCGAATAGATAAAATAAAGGTAGCATTAAAACAAAACTTAAAATAAAATTAACTAGATTTGCTAAAATTATAGAAAGGGGTATAACTTCTCTAGGAAAATATAGTTTTTTAATTAAACTATTGTTTTCCTGAATACACATAACTGAATTAGATACAGATAAGCTGAAGAAATTCCAAGGAAAGACAGCGGTAGTTAAGAATATAAAGAAAGGGTAATCTCTGATAGAGATTTTTAAAATTAAAGAAAAAACTACTTTAAATATAAAGATGATACAGAGAGGAACAAAGAGAGCCCACAGAAACCCCAAAATTGGATGTTTATACCTTACCTTTATCTCTTTTGAAGCTAACTTTAATATAAGTTCGTAATGTTGAAGAATAAGTTTAATACGGTCAAAAATCGCTAACATAATTTATTCAATATCTCTTTAGCAGTAACTTCTCCATCGTAGAGAGAATCTTCCATAGTCATATAACTCCAACTTCCATAACGGCCTATGGAATAGATATCTTTGGTCTTCAAAAAATTTATAATTTTAGACGTTAAGTTTTTATGCTGAAAATCATAAATCACATAACCGTATTTAATATCAGTTATATCTTTAACTAATATATCATTTCTTTTTTTAATAATGCCTATATATAAAAGCTCATCTATTATCTTGGAAGCTAAATTTTCTTTATCTATTTTTTTATCTGGCAAGTAAGATACCTCTGTATATAAAGAAAAACTTCCTTTAGGAGTATTATTTGGAGAAAAATTTGAAGGAAAACCTAAACGGTAAAAAGTATATTTTTTCTCAGGAAAGTATATCCAATGGTATTTAGGATTATAGACTTTTTTTATTCCTAAATTGAGATTAAATATAGAAGTCCATCTAAGCTTCAAAGAAGCTTCTTTTAGACTTAAAGGTGCGCCTTCCAAAATATTTAAGAGTTCTACTAAAGGGATGGTAGAGACTAAAATATCGTATCCTTTAATAGAACCATCTTTAAAATATAATTTTTTCTTCTTTATATCTAATCTTACTAATTCAGAAGATGTATAAATATTCTTAATATGAGAACTAATTAGTAAAGCTAATCTCTGAATACCTCCAACTTTAGGATACCAAAAAAAAATATTATAACCAAAATCGGCTTCATTTTTTTTGATTGCTCCTTGGAGCACTTCTTCAGTGTTTAATACAGGCACAAATCTTTCAACCCAATTACAACTTATCTTTTGAAGAGGAAAAGACCAAAACTTTTCATTATAAGGAATCATAAAATATCTGGAGATACCGTCTCCAAATTTTTTCTTTATCCATGCCAAAAAAGAAATCTCTTTTTTAAAATCATCGTAAGTTTTTAAAAATCCTAAAAGGCAATCTCTTATAACTAAAAAAGGAAGTCCAAAAAGATTTGCTTGGAATGGATAGGGAATGAATTTTTTAAATATATAGATAGAAGATTTCCTTTTATGTTTTATAAGATCACCTTTAAAAAATTCCTTAATCCATAGATAGATTCTTTTTTGCCTGAAGTGCAGAAGATGTCCTGCATAGTCAAAGATAAAACCATCCTTTATCTTAGATCTACACAATCCTCCTACTTCCTTCTCTTTTTCAAATACA
>JAMWCN010000114.1 GCA_023819505.1 Candidatus Omnitrophota bacterium
ACCCCTAAGAATAGAGCTGTCTATAAGATCGCCTTAAATTTAAAATCAAATTATACCTTATGTCTTGCCTCCAATATAAATATTTTACATTTTGAATACTTAAAGAAGAATTTTTCTGTATTCGATGCCTTTCATAAAATTTTTCTATCTTATGAATTGCACTTAAGAAAACCTTCTATTTTATTATATAGAAAGATTTTGGATCATCTCTCTTTAAAACCTCAAGAGGTTTTCTATACCGATGATCGTAAAGAGTTGATAGAGGTAGCCAACGATTTAGGTTTTAAAGGGTTTGTCTTTTCAAATATAGATAAGTTAAAAGATGATCTTTTAAAAGTAGGGATAAAATTAGATTTAAAAAAGGAGGTTTAATTATGCGTGTGGATGATTTAAAAGGAAGGTTGGTTCTATTTAAATTCTCCGAGGAGATAAGGGAAAGTTTACCTCTATTTCAGATCTATAAAGATGAAGTTTGGGCAGTAGTTACAGGTATAGAGGATTTTGGTCTCTGGATTGAGAATCCTAGTTATGAGTTAGGGATATGGTGGGATGAATCTGGAAATCTAATTCCACCCCATAAACAGAAACAGGAAAAATTAAGAACGCACGTATTTATTCCCTGGCGCTATATAAAATGTTTGATGAGCGTAGAGGATGAACGTTTTCAGAGAGTAAAGAGTGAGAGGCTTCCTGGATTTCAATTTTACAGGTAGAGATTAAAAGTGTTAGATAAGAAAAAATTGGCATTGATTCATATCGTTAAGAAAGAGTTAGGTCTAAAAGATACAGAATACAGAAGTATCCTTAAAGAGATAACAGGTGTTGAAACTGCTAAAGATTTGGATGAAGAAAAATTTAAAAAATTGATGAATTACTTTGTAAGGAGTAAATATTATCAGGTTAATCCTTTGGGTCTTACTATTAAACAGAAACTGTATATAGATTATATGGCAAAAGAGCTTGGTTGGGATAAAACACATCTTTTAAATTTTATTAAGAAATACTATCATAGATCTAACATTCTCGAATTATCTAAATTTGAAGCAATGAAACTCATTGAATCTTTAAAGAATATAAAGAAGCGTCTTTAGAAAGGAGGTAGATTTATGGCGGAGAAACTAAGTTATGAGGAGTTTGTAAAAAAAGCGATTCTTTCTTTAAGGAGGGAACCTTACAGAGGGATACATTCAGTCTATTCTGGATTCAACGAGGCTTTTCGGAAATATTTTAATGGAGAAGATCCAGTAAAGGTAGTGAATAACTTAGCTAAAGAAGGAAAAATTATTTTAAGGCCGGTAAAAGGTGGAGTGATGCTCTATCTTAAAGAAGATGCACCTTCTCCTTCCAATATTGGAGAAGAAGCTTTAAAAAAGATGGGATTAAAGTAATTTATTAGAAATGATTTGGAATTATTAAAATTAGCTAAAAAAACCTACCCTATCTTTAAAAAACCAACTGCCCACTGTATTATCTCTACTAAAAAAGAACTTCACGGTTGGTATCCAGGAAAGAGAGAATGCACTTCCGAAAGGCTCCTTATTAATCCCTACAATGGTTGTTCTGTAGGTTGTTTTTACTGTTATGCGAGAGCGCTACCTGGATACTTTGAAATCTTTCATAAACAAAATATTATCTTTGTAGCAAATGAATTTGATAGAAGAGTTGGAGAACAACTCGATTCTTTAAACGTAGCAAGTTGTGGATATTTAAGCCCGGTTAGTGATCCCTTTCAAGAGTTAGAGAATGTATATAAACTTTCTAAAAAGATAACTGTTGAATTTATAAAGAGAAATATACCTATTGAATTTATTACTAAATGTAAGATACCTCCAGATGTAATCGAATTGATAAAACAACAGAGGCATTCTTTTGTTCAGGTATCTATATTGACAGTTCACGATAAATTAAGAAGAATTTTTTCTCCATTCGGTGCAGATACACAGACACTCTTTGATAATTTAAAAAGGGCATCTAAAGAAAGGATCCATACAGTTTTAAGGATAGATCCTATCTTTCCCTTCATTACCGATAAAAAGGCTGACCTGGAAATCCTCATAAAGAAAGCTGTTGATTGTGGAGCCAATCATATAGTAGCCAGTATTTTAGATATCCCTTTAAGAATCTATAATTGGGTGCTTCTTTCTATAAAGAAAAAATTTGGTTTTCAAATCTATTCTTCTTATCGGAGACTCTACTGTGAAAGGATAGGTTATATTAATGCAAGGATAGATTACCGAAAAGCAATTTTTGAATTTTTAAGAAAAATTTCTGATAAGAATAAAATAAGTTTTGCTCTATGTATGGAATATGAGCTAAAGGAAGGTAAGATTTTGGGTTTAAATAGAGAATTTATGAGTTCTTATAACTGTGAAGGGATAAATATACCTATATATGTAAGAAAAGGTGATAAATTCTTTCCTTGGGGAAACTGTTTTGGTAATTGCCTTAACTGTAAAGATGCCTTATGTGGAATAGAGGAATTAGCAATGGCAAAAGATCAGAATTCTAAAAAGGCTTTTACTTTGAAAGATTACAGGAGGTGGTCACAGATATATTTTAAATTTTAAAAAATTCTTGACAAAAAAATTTTATTGTGATAAAAATTTGTAATCTAAATTATAGGGAGGATAAGAAATAAAATTGAAAAATAAAATATAAAGGGCTCAAAAGAGATAAAAGAGAGCCCTTATTTTTTT
>JAMWCN010000115.1 GCA_023819505.1 Candidatus Omnitrophota bacterium
ATTAATATAACTTCTATCGATAGTGATAATAAAACCATTTTTTGTATCTTCTATGATATCAAAAATAGAAATACCTGTTTCTTTTACTTTTATATTCTTTAAAATACTTTTTGCTTCCTGTCTTATCTCTTTAAATTCCTCTTCATTTAAATCACCATATATATTTAGAGACCTTTCAGCTTTTAGTATTTCTTTTAAATCACACTTTATAGATACCTCTTTATAATTTTTTATCATCTTATTTAAACCGCAGAGCTCTAAAAGTAAATCTATACCGGTAAAAAGATAATAATATCTAATAGTAGGAATGCTTCTAAATCCATGGTCAGAGACAATTAATAAGATTGTATCTTTATCCACAGCCTTAATTAAATCTCCAATTACTTTATCGCAGAATATATAATAATCCTTAATTATATCTTTATATTTTTCATCTTTAGATATTTCATAATCTTGAGGAAATAGATAATGCCAGAAATGATGGGAGAGAGTATCTGTACCTTTTAAGTAAACTGTTAAGAAATCAAATTCTTTCTTCTTTAAAATGTATTTGGTAAAGTTAGCCATAAAGTTATCTCTTTCTTCTGCAAAGCGATCAAGGGTAATTAATTCTTTATCTATAAGTTCTTTTTCTATATGAGAAAAGATACTATTTTCAAGTTTACTGAAATTTTTAAATTCCTCTTCAGTACATAAATCTACAAATGTAGGATAAGAATAATTCTTGTTTTGATATTGATGTATATCTATTCTATCTGAAATTATTATTCCATTTATTTTTTCAGGTGGCCAGGTTACTCGATTACCAATACTGGCTACTTTTTTATTGTATTCGCTTAGGATATTCCAGATTCTTTTTACCTTTACTAAATTGGAGGTAGGAGGAACTAACTCATTCGTATCAGGGTCATTCATTAAGCGGTCTTTAATTCCATGTTGATCTAAAGTTTTTCCTGTAAATATAGTAGTCCAAACTACCTCACTAATTAAAGGAGGAAATGACTCTAAATTTCCCCAAGAACCATTCTCCATTAAGTATTTTATATTAGGAAGTTTTCCTTCTTTAAGTAAAAGATTTATTACTTTCCAATCCGCACCATCCAATCCGATTAATAATATTTTAGTTTTAGAGATATTTTTTAAGACAAAGGATGTTAAGAAAAATATAATTAAAAAAACGATAGAGCCAAAGATTATTCTTTTATTCATCAGTTTTAATTCCCAATCCGATAATTATCCACCAGAAGGTACAGATTTCAGGTAAAAAGAAAGTAAAATCTACAAGATTATGTATTAGGAATATAACGGTAGAGGTGAATATTCTTATGAGATTATTTTTATCTGAAGAGTCTTTAAGATTTAAATATAGATATTTAAAATAAGAGAAGAGAAACCAAAGCAAGCAACTTAGACCAATTAAACCTAATTCTGCCCAGATTTGTAAAATGAAATTATGTGAATAGCGGGTATCTAAAATATTAAAATTTCCTAACCCTTCACCTAAAATAGGATGCAATTTAATTGTACTTAAAGTCTGTTTCCAATAATTAAATCTTTTACTTAATGAAAAATAAGGCTTTAATGTTTCAGAAAGAGTATTTGATCTTAATAGGAATGCAGAGATAATTAAGCTTATTAAAATAGATATTAAAATGATTGTTTTTAGATTGATTTTTCTTTTTAAAAAAATATAAAAAATCAATCCTAAAAATAGACTTAAGAAAGCTCCTATCGATTTAGTTAAGAATAAAGCTATAACTATAAATATAAAGATGAAATAGAGATTTTTTTTCTCCAATAAAAAGACTATATTTAAAATAAGAAAACCTCCTAAAGCATTGGGAGTAATAAAAGGAAAGAATACCCTTTTTGAACTGATATACTGTTGAGCAAAGGAATAGTGGATATTATAGTTAGCCATATAATCTAATAAGTTTTTAAATCCAAATATGTATTGATAGATTGCCAAAATACTTATGATAAAACTTATCCAGATAAAAACTTTACGGAGAGATTCTTTTTGGTTTTGATTTAGGGAAGCTACTACAATAAAACTTAAAATGTAGATTATATAGTTATGCAGTTGACTTATACTTTTGATGGGATTTAGAGAAAAAACAACCCCTACAATTAAAGATAAACTGAAAAGGATTAATGGTACTTTAAGAGGTTCTATAAATTTAAAATCAATATTTTTTTTGATTATCCAAAAACCTAAAAAACTTAAAAAAATTATAGAAAAAAATAAGTTTGACCAGAAAAAAGCTAAAGAGGAAATAAAGGGGCGTAAAAAAATTAGAATTTTTAATGTAGGAAACATTATGGTATAATTTTATGTTAAAATTGATAAATAGTCAAGTTTAGAAATTTTAGTAAGATGGATGATTATGTAATTGAAGTAGAAAATCTAACAAAGATATTTTATCCTCAAAAAAGACTATCCGAGTTTATCAGGAATCCTTTTAAAAAAACTATAGGTTTAAAAGTTTTAGATAGAGTGAATTTAAAAGTAAAAAGAAACGAGATATTCTGTCTTGTAGGACCAAACGGCGCAGGGAAAACTACAATTATAAAGATACTAGCAGGGTTGATTTTAGCTGATTCAGGAAGAGTTAAAGTTTTAAATTTAGATGTAATTAAGGATGAATTAAAGCTGAAAGC
>JAMWCN010000116.1 GCA_023819505.1 Candidatus Omnitrophota bacterium
GAGGTCTAATGCAAGAATGGCAGAATTTTAGTTTGATTTTAAAGGAAGTCTTAAATTTAGACTTAAGCCCGGTAGGATTAACTGTGCAAAAGGAAGCAATTTTAAAAGATTTTTCTTCTAAGGTGCGTATCTGTCGGGCAATTATGGATGCAGCAGAAGGAAAGATTTTACAGGTATCTAAATCCAACAATGCCTGTTTTGGTGCAAGTTGGCATTTGGGTTTTACCAAAATCAAGGATGAAAAAATTCTGAAGATGATAAAAAAATTTGTGGTAGAAGGAGAAAAACTATTTTCTTCCTATACTGCTTTGGATAATTTGTTATCTCAGATGGAAGAACCACCGCACAACCACAATAGTTATTTTATTTTAGCTCCTTTAGAAAAGATAGAAATTACACCGCAGCTAGTTATATTTATGGTTAATCCTGAATCTGCCTGTAGATTGCTTACTTTAATTACATTTTTAGATGGAAATATTCCCAAAATAAAAATCGGTGGTCCTACCTGTAGATTGGTAGTAATTTATCCTTTGATAACAGGCGAGGTAAACCTCTCCTTTTATGATTATACTGCAAGAAAAATGTGCAATGTGCCTGAAGATAAATTACTGATAAGTATCCCTTATGGAAAGATCCCCAGAATAGTAGAAAGTATTAATCTCTGCTCAGCAGGGAAAGCAAAGATAGAATTCCCAGTTGAGTTTAGACAATTTCTTCAGAAAACTTTAGACTCTTCCCAATAAATATTGACAAATAAATACAAAGATAATAGATTATAATTACACAAAATAAGCATTGCTTAAAATGTGCAATTAGAAAATGGAAATTTTAGAGTTAGTTGAGCAAGGAAAGATAAAGCGTATTTTCCGTGCAAGAAATAAAATTATTTTTGCGGGCGCAGTAGCCCATATTATCCAACGCGCTCCTGGTAGAGAACTTTTATTTTTAGAAGGGAAGGATTATTTATATATGTTGCATCTCATTAGAGAAACAGCTTATAAATTTAATTTTAATATATGGAGTTTTGTGCTTATGCCTAATCATATCCATCTTTTAGTGAAATTTTTTGAAGCAAATGCTTCTCAAGCAATGAAGAATCTTTATGAAAGATACGCAGATTATTTTAATAAGAAATACGAAAGGAAAGGGCATGTTTTTTGTGGTCCTTATCGAAGCGCTTTATGTTTTGATGAGACCTATCTTATAAGCGCCTCTATCTATATTCATATTAATCCTGTAAAGGCAGGAATCATAGATAAACCGCAAAATTATCGTTGGTCTTCATGTAGAGCTTTTTTAAATCCTCCCAAGAAAAAATCTTTTCTTGATTGTTATCCGATACTTCAAATTTTAAATAATAATATTTCTAAGGCTTCGCAGATATATAAAGAACTCCTAGATAATACAGAAAAAATAAAAATAAGGAATGTTTTGGAAGATCCCGCAGCGTTAGAATTATTTCGAGTAAAATTATTTAGGCTTTTCTCAAAATTACTTTATTTAAAAGAGGAAATAGAAAGAAAAGTTTTTATTGATGAGATAGAGTTAGATAAAAAAATAGCAAGATTGAGACAGAAGAAAAAATTAAGATCCATCGAAGATATGCAGGCAAGAAAATATTTAATTGAGCAATTGAGATCACGTGGTTTTACGATAAGAGAAATAATAGAGAGGTTGGGAATTTCGAGGCGGACATTTTATTATACTCTTAATTGCACAAAATAAGCATTGCTTAAAATGTGCAATTATGATGAAAAATAAGGTAAAAAAAAGTCTTAAGAGCTCTTTTCTTGATGGGATATTTGCTTCCTGTATGATTGGGCTTACCACTGATTACATTACTCCCTATGCCCTTTTTCTTAAGGCCAAAGCTTATCAAATTGGTACTTTAAGTGCTTTACCGAATCTATTTTCTTCTTTAATTCAATTAAAATCTGCAGATTTAGTAGATAGATTAAAAAGTAGGAAAAAAATTATTGGGATTTTTGTATTTTTACATCTTTTGATGTTTATCCCTATAATATTAGTTCCTTTTATTTTTAGAGAAAATCCGGTTTTATTTCTGATTATCTTTATCTGTCTCTTAAACGGATTTAGTGCCTTTGCAGGACCGGTCTGGGCATCATTGATCTCAGAGTACGTTCCTTACAGAATAAGAGGAAGATACTTTGGTTGGAGGAATAAGGTTTTTGGAATGGTGACTGTTTTAAGTTCATTTTTAGCAGGATTTATTTTACATCTCTATAAAAACAATCTTTTAGGAGGTTTTCTTTTAATTTTTAGTCTTGCCTTTTTGGCACGTCTTATCTCCTGGTATTTCTTAATGCAGATGTATGAACCTCCATATAGGGTAGATAAAGAAGCTTATTTTAATTTCTTTGATTTTATCAGCAGGATAAAAGAATCAAATTTTGCTAAATTTGTATTATTTGTTTCTGGGCTTAATTTCTGTGTAAATATTGCTTCACCTTTTTTCTCTGTATTTATGATCAGAGATTTAAAATTTAATTACCTTACCTATACAATTTTGGTTACTACTGTAAGTATTGCGCATATACTTAGCATTAACCGCTGGGGATTAATTGCTGATAAGATTGGAAATGTCAAAGTTTTAAGATCTACTTCCTTTTTGATTG
>JAMWCN010000117.1 GCA_023819505.1 Candidatus Omnitrophota bacterium
TTAATCGATATTCCTGATGGATCTTTGAGATTGCCTCTGGTTTTGAATTAAAATTTAAAATATAATAGGTACCTTCTGACTCCTTCTTAATTGGATAAGCCAATTTCCTTAACTCTTGCCAAACTTCCGAAGAGATAACCTTTCCTCCACTCTTATCAACAACATTGTGAAGCCAATTAAGTAAATCTTTAAGTTTATCTTTATTTAAATTTGGCCTTAAAATAAAAAGTGCTTCGTATCTATTCATATCAATTAAATCTATTCATTGCTTTCTGAATCCCTTCAGCTATCCATACCTGGCAACACTGCTTTGCTCTTTCTTTTGCTTCCTCAATAATAGGATATTCTTCTCTGTTAAACTTAGAAAGTACATAATCTTTAACTTTCTCTTTAGAAACTTTTCCTATCCCGATGCGTAAGCGAGCAAAATCTTCTGTTTTTAAACCTTCAATTATAGAACGCAAACCTTTATGACCTCCATCGCTTCCTTTAGGTCGCAGACGGATCTTTCCTAAAGGAAGATCTATATCATCACATACCACAAGAAGATTTTTTTTATCTATTTTATATCTATTTATCAAAGCTTTAACTGCTCTACCACTAATGTTCATAAATACCAAAGGATAGGCAAGAATAAAATCTTCCTTTTCTAATGTAGCTTTCCCTACACAGAAAAGGTTATCTAGAGATCTTTTTAACTTAATTTTACAATCCTTAGCAAAACTCTCGATAACCTCTTTACCCACATTATGACGTGTTTTTCTGTAGATTAATCCGGGATTACCTAACCCCACGATCAATTTCATTCTTGGGGAGTTTCTTCTTTAGTTTCCTTTTTCTCCTTAATTACTTCTGGCTCTGCTTTTTCCTCCTCTGCTACCGCAGTAACTTCCTCCTCCTTTGGAGGAAGAAGAGAGAAAACAATTGCTTCCGCAGGATTCAATATTTTTATTTTATCAGAAACTTTTATATCTTTTATCTGGATAACTTCATTTATTTTTAGATTACTTACATCTACCTCAATCTGAGCAGGAATATCTGTAGGAAGACACTCTATCTCTACCTCCCAAAGTACATGTTCTAAAGTACCTGATTCCTGCTTTACCCCTATAGGTTCACCTTTAGCTACCACTGGAACCTTTATCTTTATAAGTTCAGTCAATGAGATCTGATTGAAATCTACATGAATAATCTCATCACTCAATGGACTGTATTGAATCTCTTTTACTAAACAGCTGTACTCTTTGAATTTTTTGTCTGTATCCTTTACTTTAAGATTGATTACTGTTGCCTCTAAAGGATGCTTACGAATAAGTCTTAAAAGATCAGTTTTTGAAAGTTTAATCGGAAAAGATTGTATATCACGACCATAAATAACTGCAGGGATAAAACCTTGTATTCGTAAAGCTTTAACTTTAGATTTACCTAATTCTTTCCTTACCTGAGCTTCTAAAGTGATCTTTTCCATAATTAATCAAATAAGGCACTGATTGATTCTTCAAAATGAATCCTACGAATCGCTTCTGCTAAAAGTGGAGCGATAGAAACTACCTTTATACGTGGATGCTTTTTGTGATCATCTAAAGGGATGGTATCAGTAATCACCAATTCTTTAAGATCTTTACATTTATCAATATTCTCTATTGCATTTCCAGAGAGCACACCATGGGTGATAGCAGCATAGATATCCTTTGTTTTTGATTCTTTTAAAGCTTTTACTGCCTCTATCAATGAAACACCGGTAGCAATGAGGTCATCAACGATCACCGCATTTTTATTCTTCACATCTCCTAAGATATGAATTGCCTCTGCTTTCTCAGGAGAAGTTCTGCGTTTATCAATAATAGCTAAATCCGCACCTAAGCGTTTTGCATACGCACGTGCCATCTTTATACCTCCCACATCGGGCGAAACTACTACTAAATTTTTTAATTTCAATTTCTTAAAATAATCAATAAAGATACCTACCGCATAGAGATGGTCTAAAGGGATATCGAAGAAACCTTGAATTTGACCTGCATGGAGATCTACAGTTAAAACTCTATTTGCTCCTGCTACGGTAAGAAGATTAGCTACCAGTTTAGCGGTTATGGGAACACGTGGTTGATCCTTTCTATCCTGTCGAGCATAACCGAAATAAGGGATCACTGCGGTGATCCTTGAAGCAGAGGCACGCTTTAAGGCATCTAAGATAATTAGAAGCTCCACTAGATTCTCATTGGGAGGTGGACAGGTAGGTTGTATCAAAAAGACATCTTTTCCACGCACATTCTCATTTATCTTTACTCTGATCTCGCCCTCGCTGAAACGAGATACCAAAGCATCACCTAGATGTATCTTTAAATGCTTACAGATATCCTTAGCTAATTGAGGGTGAGCATTTCCAGTAAATACCATTAATTTGTTCATTTCAACTCCCTTTCTTAAAAATCTTAGCAGGAACTCCAACTACTGTTTTTCCATCTGCTACATCATGATGTTTAGTAACCACTGAACCTGCTCCTGTAGTAGCAAATCTACCTATTTTTACAGGCGCTATTAATACCGTATCTGAACCGATGAATGCTTTATCCTTTATAACTGTTCTATTTTTCTTCTTAC
>JAMWCN010000021.1 GCA_023819505.1 Candidatus Omnitrophota bacterium
CATAAGTTATCTTAGGAAAAATGAAAAAATAGCTGTAGAGTACTTAAGTAAAAATTTTAAAGATATAGAAGAAAGCCTTCAGCCTCAAGATCAACAACTTCTCAATTATTATAATTCTCATTTACAAGAATTTAAAGTACCACCTACTTTTAATCTCCAATATGTAGCTACCGATGATAGAGAGAAAGCGGAAATATTTTATAAAAAACTCAAAAGGGATAAAGATTTCTTAAAAGTAGCTTTAAATATGAATTTAGAAGTAAAAGAGACAGGTTTTTTTAGTGCTGAGGAACCTATACCAACTATTGGCTGGAATATAGGATTAGTTTATATAATAGAGAATTTAAAATTAGGTCAAATTAGCCCACCTTTAAAAATAGCTGATCGTTATTTTATAATAAGAATGAAAGAGAGAAAATCTCCCTACCTTGCTAATTTTCAAGATATAAAGGAAAAAATCAAAGAGATATTTGTTAAAAATGAAGCAAGAAGGATAGCTAAAGAATTGATGGAGAAGGTATTTTTAAAGATAAAAGAAGAATCTACAGATTTTAGAGAAATCTCCAAAGAATTTGACCTAAATTACGGAACCACAGATTTATTTAGCAGACAAACTTATATCCCCCAGATTGGCTCTTCTGATAAGTTCTTTTTAGCTTTACCTGAATTAAAAGTAGGTACATTATCTAAAGGGATCATTGAGATGGAACAGGCAATCTTTATTATCCGGGTTAAAGAATACGCAGGTATAGATGAAGAGACCTATCAGAAAGAAAAGGAAGAATTTTCTAAAGAAATAACTTTTAGATTAAAAAATTCACGCTTCTTAGAATTCCTCTTATCTTTAAGGGATAAGGCTAAAATATATAAAACCTATTTTTAACTTATCTTAATTGCTTCTACAGGGCAATTGGAAGCGATTTCTTTAAGATCGTGTAAATTACAGCTATTTGCTTTTACATGAGCAACCCCATCATCTCCAATTTCAAAAACCTCTGGGCAGGATTGCTCACATAAACCACAGCCTACGCATTTATCTTTATCTACAGAGACTTTCTGCATAAAATTTACCTCCTTTTAGCGCTCCAGAAGATTTTCAAAAATCTCCTCATGTTCTACCTCTTCTGAAAGGATATGAGTGATAAGTTGATAGGTTACATGGTCTTTCCCTAATGTTTTGGAGGCAAGTTTATTGTAGACCTCAATTGCTCCTGCTTCTGCTTCTAAAACTACTCTAATTATACGGTTTACATCCGCAGTATTCTTTGGTGGCATAATATAGGAAAAGTTGGCATTTTTTTCTAAATCTACAGGATTTGCTAAAGGTAAGTCTCCTAACTTTATAATCAAATCCGCCAATTCCTTTGCATGTTCCAATTCATCCTTGGCTAATTTTTCTAAAATTTCCTTTATATCCTCATAAGATTTTCCACAAACTACCTCTGCCATATACCAGTAAAGATAAAAAGCTAACCACTCATCACAGTAAGCTTTGGATAAATCCTTTACCAGTTCCTTTAAATTAAGATTTACAATATTTCTAAATTGCTTTCCCATAAATTCACCTCCTATTTTTAACTTTCGGCTAATAGATTGTATCTTTTTATATTGTTATCAGCGATAAGTTGGATCTTTTTTATCTCTTCAAGATTACCAATAATATGCTTAAATCTTCCTTGAAGTTTAAGGTATTCTTCTACAGGTTTAGGAGTGATCTTGCGTACAGAGGTAAGAGTACCGTTTTCATATTCAAATAGAGGGTAAAGTCCTGTTTCTACAGCTAATTTTGCTATTCTATATGTTAAAGAGGGTTCATGCCTCCAACCCAAAGGACAGGGAACATGTATCTGGATATACTTTGGTCCTTTTAAAGAAAGAGCTTTCTTTACTTTTCTCTGTAAATCCTGAGGAAATCCTATCGAAGCAGTAGCCACATATACTATACCATGGGCTAAAGCGATCTCTGGAATGGGTTTTTTATATGTGGGATTACCGAAAGAAAATCTACCCGCAGGAGTAGTGGTAGTTTCACTACCAAAAGGAGTAAGACCACTCCTCTGCACACCTGTATTCATATACGCCTCATTATCATAACAAATTGCTAAACAATCATGGCCCCTTTCAAACATCCCGGAAAGTGCCTGGAACCCAATATCTGCAGTACCTCCATCTCCTGCCTGAGCAATAATATTGATATTCTCTTTCTTACCTAAGTATTTCAAAGCCAATTCAATACCTGAAGCAACTGCAGCTGCATTTTCAAATAAAGAATGTATCCAAGGCACTCCCCAACTGGATTCAGGATATCTACTAGAAAATACTTCCAGACACCCAGTATTATTAGCAACAATTGTATTAGAGCCAGCTGTTTCTATTACTAACCGTGCAGCGATCGCTTGGCCACAGCCAGCACAGGCAGTATGGCCTGGAGCAAAAAGAACTTTTCTCTGCATATATTTATAACTCCTCCTGTAACAATTCTGGTTTTAAATCTAAGAATTCTTCCTTTATCTCTTTATTAAGGCTTAACTTTTTAAAGATACCTTTAATAGAATCTAAAGTCACATCTCTTCCCCCTAAACCCGCAATAAAACTGCTTATCTGTTTAGGAGCCTGTTTCTTACCAAAAAAAAGTGCTCTTATTTCTGAATAGAGAGGCGCTAAACTTCCTAAGGAGACCGCCCGATCAATCACCGCTACCTTAGCTACATCTTTTAAAGCCTTGTATATCTGTTCAGAAGGGAATGGTCTAAAAGTAATTATCTTTAAAAGTCCTACTTTTTTACCTTTTTTTCTTAAATCATCTACCGCCTCTTTTATAGTTCCACAGATAGAACCCATTGCTACAATTACTCTCTCTGCATCTTCAATATAGTATCTCTCAACAAGACCATCTTTGTAATCTCTACCGAAAGTATTTTTAAATTCAAGCATAATTTTAGGAATTAAATTTAAAAGCTCCTGGTGAGTTTTCTGGATTGCAAAACGTGTCTCCGTATAATAATCACTATCCCCTAAAAATCCTAAGGTTAAAGGATTCTCGGGATCGAGTTTATATAAAGGTTTATATGGAGGCAGGAACTTATCTATCTTTTCTTGCGTAGGCATATCTACAGGTTCTAATCCATGGGTAAGAATATATCCATCCATACAGACCATTACAGGAAGCATAACTCTTCTGTCTTCAGCGATGCGATAAGCAATAATATGAAAATCAACTGTCTCTTGAATGTTCTCCACATAAAACTGTATCCAACCACTATCCCTCAAAGATATGGAATCCTGCTGATCATTCCAAATATTTATAGGACCGGAAACTGCTCTATTTGCACAGGTAAGTACAACTGGAAGCCTTAAACCTGCAATATTAAATAAAACCTCACTCATCAGAAGAATTCCTTGGGAACTGCTAGCAGTATATGAACGTACACCAGAAGCAGTAGAGCCTAAAACCACAGAGGCAGCAGAATGTTCACTTTCTACATTTACAAATTGACTAGAAAGGATACCCTCTGCTACCATACGAGATAATTCCTCAGGGATGTGGGTTTGAGGTGTGATTGGATAAGCAGCAATTACCCCAGGTTTACATAGAGATACTACTTCTGCTACTGCTTGGGAACCCTCTAAAAACTTCTTCATTAACTTTCCTTTACCATCACTATATCCTGCTTCGGACAGACCTCAGCACAATTACCACAGCCTTTACAATAGTCGTAATCACAATGGTAGGTATTCTTTTCCTCACCTTCGATACAACCTTCAGGACAGATCAAAAAACACATCTTACAAGCGATACAATTTTTCTGTAAAAATTTTGGTCTTTGGGTAATTCGCCAAGAGCCTGTTTTGTTATTTCTACTTGTAAGGGGTTTTATAAATATAGGTCCGAACATAAATTCTAAAGTATACTTTTAATAAATTCAAAACCTCTTTTTGCTGCTAATATATTTTTCTCCAAAACTTCTCCTTTAAATCTTATCTTTAAAGCTTCGATAAGTGCTTCCAGATCCAATTCTGAAACAATTCCTACAAAAGCACCCAAAAGTACAGTATTAGCTAAAGGTCTACCAATGGTTTCTAAAGCGATCTTTGTGCCTGGAACTAGATAAAATTTTTTTTTGAAATTTAGATTAGATTTATCAAAACCTTCTGTATCATTTATGATTGCAAATCCATCTTCTTTAAGTCCACCTAAACAGTTAAATCCTTTCAAAAGTGTAGGGTCAACTATCAAAACATAATCAGGCTCATATATTTGACTCCTTAAATTTACCGGTTTGGTATCTACCCTTAAAAAAGCATTCATCGGTGCTCCCATTCTGGCTGCCCCAAAATGTGGAAAAGCATACGGATAGAATCCTTTTAAAAAATAGGCATACCCTAAAATGTAAGCGGTAGTAATTGCTCCTTGTCCGGCTCTGGCATGGATACGGATCTCTCTCATAATAAATATTTCTCCTTAAAAAATATACTTAATAATATAATACTTAAATTAATTTGTCAAATAATTTGTTAGTGGTGTTAAAAAGAAGCTTTAAGATCTTTTGACTATTCTCTTCACTTACACCTCCCAAACCACAGGCAGGACTAAAGATTGCTCTTTCTAATATTAAATCTCTATCTATACCTTTTTTAAACATAAATTTTACTGCCTCCTTTATCCTTTCCAAAAGGAACTCCTCTGTCTCTGTTGCTTTAAATTCCAAAGTAGGAATAATACCCCAACAGAGTAAACCTCCCCTTTTAAAAAATCCTTTTATATCATCTGTATAAAGGAGAACCCTTTCTAAAAAGGAGAAGGCATCAAAACTAATAATATCTATTTCTAAAATATCTGTAAAGATTGACCAATCCGTATTACCGCAACAATGTATACCTAACAGAACTTCCTGATTTAGTTCTTTATTTAAGAATCTCTTGCTAAGCATCTTAAATTCCTGGAAACTTTCGCTAAGTAATTTTATAACTTGATCTCTCTCTATAGGAGTATAAGCGGATCCAAAGCAACCTAAATAAGGCTCATCAAAAAAAATAATTATTTTCTTTTTAAATTCGGCAAAGAATTTAATCTGCCAAACTGCTTTACGGATCAAACCTTTAGTGGTTGCTTCCATTAAAATAGGATTGTGGAGAAGACTGAATCCCTCTTTATCTTTTATACTAGCAGAGAATGTAAATGGACCGGTGATTTGACATTTTATAAACTCTATATCTTCCAAAGTCCTCATCTTTAACTCCTCATAAAATCTATAGATTCCAGAAGCAAAATCTTCATCTATTTTAAAATAATCTATATCTTCTCCGATAAGATGCTCATAAAAGTCATGCAGGTAAACATCGTAATTATCTTTAATAATTAAGCCCTGAGAAGTAAATTCTAAATAAGGGAAGCTTTCACTAAATTGCAAAATCATACCTTCTTTCAGAGACCTTCTAGGTAGCTGTGGCCAAAAAGGAACAAAAGGGGTATATTTAAAAATAAGTTCTAAAGCAGAAGTTGCTTCTGTATGAGGCATACTTCCAATCCCTGTAGCTAAAATTTTCATCTTTGACTTTCCTTTGTTAATCTTTTACTTATCTTTTTGGTTAAATCTCCAAGAGCTTTACTTATTATTAGCGGATATTCAACCTTTGAATGTATATCTTTATATATAGATGGTAAATAAGAAAGATTCTCTTTAGCATATTCTTTTATCTTTTCCAAAGATGGACTATTATAGAGGAGCCTCCCTTTATCCACTACTTTTATCAAAAGGGGCCTTCCTTTCAATCTCTCTTTCTCTAAAGCTAAGATATCTTTTACATAAAAACCACTTTTATCTACTACTCTAAAGATCTGCTTTCTTCCTGGATAGGTAAGTTTGCCTTCACTTAACTTCATTGTGGGTAAGAGTCTTTTTTTATCATACCCTACCTGAGTTAGTTTATAAATTACATCTAAGTATGGACTATCAGAGCTTGTTCCCATATGGGTGCCTACACCAAAACTATCAATAGGGGGATCTTCTTTTAAGATATCAGCTATTTTATATTCATCTAAATTACCGCTAGCTAATATCTTAACAAAATTAAGTCCTGCTTTATCTAACATAAAGCGTGCCCTCTTTGCCCAATATACTATATCTCCACTATCTAAACGGATACCTACCAGATTAAATCCTTTCCTTTTAAGTTCTTTGGCTACTTTTATAGCATTTTGAATTCCATTTAAAGTATTATAGGTATCGACTAAAAGTATGGTCTTGTAGGGGAAACAACTACTGTAGGCAAAAAAACTTTCTAACTCTGTCTTAAATGACATCACAAAAGAATGCGCCATAGTTCCTACGATAGGTATACCGTAAGTTAATCCTGCTAATACATTCGAAGTTCCAGAAAAGCCTGCTATATACGCACAGCGACTTACCTTTAATCCTGCATCTTTTCCTTGGGTGCGTCTTAAAGAAAAATCGTAAAGGGTTTTTTCTTTAGCTACAATTACTACACGGCTAGCTTTAGAAGCAATCGATGTCTGCAAATTTATAGTATTAAGTAGGAAACTTTCTAAGATCTGTGCTTCAATTATATTTGCCTCAACCTGTAAAATTGGCTCATTAGCAAAGCAGATCTCTCCTTCAGGAAGCGCCCAGATATCCCCTCTAAAACGAAAATTCTTAAGATAATTTAAAAAATCTTGAGAAAAAATTTTTCTTTCCTTTAGATAATCTATAGCCTTATCTTCAAATTTTAGATTCATCACAAAATCCAAAATATCAGACAAACCTGCCACTAAAAGCCAATTTCTACTCTTGGGTAGCTCTCTTACAAAAAGTTCAAATGTAGCCAAAGTGTCTGGTTTATATCTAAAGTAAACTTCAGCCATCGTAAGCTCATAAAGATCCAAAAATAACTCCAAGTTCTCCTTCATTTAGAGGATAGCTCCTTAATTATTTTTTTATAATCATCGAAAGGAAAGTAATTTTCTTTAAATCTTATTAAACCTTCTTTATCGATGAATACATATGTAGGAACACCCAAAATACCATAAGATAAAACTGTCGTTGCCTCTTTATCTAAAAGGATCTTAAAATAAATTGGATATTTCTCTAAAAATCTTTTAACCTTATAACTTGACTCCCCTAAATTTATCCCTAAAATCTCTATCCCTAAATTTTTTAACTCATAATAGATCAGATTAAGTTTAGGTATCGCAGAACGGCAGTAAGGACACTGAGTTGTCCAGAAAAAAAGTAATACCGATTTATCTTTAAAATCAGCTAAATTTATCCTCTCCCCTTCATAAGTCTCAAGATTGAAATTCGGTGCTTCCTTATAAAGAGTTTGGGGAAAAACCTCAATATTAGAAAGAAACAAAATTACTAATATTAAAATAAACCTTTTCAAAATAGACCTCTTAAGCCACCAATTATAAAGTATATCCCCATCAATATCAGAATTGAAGCTCCGAATCTTCTTAAATTTTCCATCCAACTATCCGGTTTAGGTAGATAAAAAAGAAAACTACTGAAGGTACCACTTAAAATTAAAATAAAACCTAAACCAAAAGCGAAACTTAGAAGTAGAAGCCAACCGTAAAAGATATCTTTCTTTAAGGCTGTATACAAAAGTATAGTTCCTAAAACTGGAGAAACACATGGGCTGATTAATAAACTTGAAATCAAACCCATAATAAATATCCTTAAATAATTATTTTTAGAGGAGCCAAAAGAGAACCTAAAAGAAAAAAAATTCAAAACAAAATCCTTTAAAAAAGCAAAACCAAAAAAAGATATTATCAAACCAACTACGATACGAACTAAAGGATGATTGGTTAAACTCCCAAAGAGTCTTCCTGTTAAAGCAGAAACTAAACCCAATCCACTATATGTAAAAGCCATCCCTAAAACATAAATTGAACTAAGAATAAAACCCTTCAATTTACTTCTATTAGTATAACTTAAAATAGAACCTACCAATACTGGAATTAAAGGATAGATACAACCGGAAAAACTAAAGGTGATCCCTCCCAAAAAAGCAAAAACTAAACTTAATTTATTATTTAATATATCCATCAAGCCAATTTAAATAATCTTTCTCCCCTTTAAATATTTTAATTGCAATTATCTCGGGAACGCGATAGCTATGTATACGCTTTACCATCTTTATAAGTTGTGCAAATTTATCCCCCTTTGATTTTATAATCAGTAAGGATTCTTTTGTTTTTTCTATCTTTTTTTGCCACCAAAATATAGAATCTATTTTCTCTATTATATTTACACATCCGGCTAGTTTCTTTCTAACTAAAAAAGAGGCAATTTCTTCTGCTTCCTTCTTATTAGCACAGGTAACAAATACAACGATATACATAAATCTATCCTTTTAATCTCTTAACTAAATGGGCAACTCTTTTAGCTAGTCTTAAACATTGCTTTTCGGCACGGTTATCTACAGAACCTACTGCTACCGCTCCGTAGTGATCTCCTTGAGGATCTCCTTGAATAATCATTCCATGTATAAGCATTGCTTCTATTATATTTAAGATAGTCGTTTCGTTTCCTCCCCCGATATTAGCAGAGGAGGAAAAAGCTGCTCCTACTTTACCATCTAAAGAACCATGAAATTTTACAGAATCATCCAAAAGTTTTTTAATCTGATAAGCCATCGTTCCATAATAGGTAGGTGAACCGATCACAATTGCATCGTAATCTAATAATTCTTGAGGTTTAATATCTTCTACTTTTTTTAAATCTACCTCTAAACCCTCCTCTCTTATACCCTTAGATATCAGTTCTGCCATCGCTTTAGTAGTACCTGTACGCGAATAATAGATAACCACTGCCTTTGCCATAGTTCTACCTCCTTTTAGTTAATGGAGCATAGCTAATGATACAATCCTACCTGCAGTGTCTGCCTCTTTACGAAAAGAGAATAAAATATCATTATAGCAGGAGGTACAAAATGCGCAATCGTATATACGTTCTTTTTTTACCCCACAACTTATAAGTCTATCTCTATTTATTTTTACTAAGTCAAAATAAAGTTTACCTCTTCTCTTAGAGAGGTATTTAGAAGAAAAAAATCTTTTGAATTCCTCTCCTACTTCATAACAACAGTTTCTTATCGCAGGACCAAATCCTACAAAGAGGTCTCCTGCTTTAGTAAAAAATTTATCTTTCATAATTTTTATGGTTTTAAAAACGATCTCTTCTTTAGTACTACGCCAACCCGCATGGATTAAACCGATGGCTTCATTTTTAAGATCGTATAAAAATATAGATAAGCAATCAGCAGTAAATATAGCTAAAGCGGTTCTTTTATCTTGAGTAACGAGACTATCGCAATAAAAAATTTCTTCTTTCTTAAAACCACTTTCTACTAATACTACCTTTGAACTATGGAGACACTTAGCGATAACTAATCTATTTGCAGAAGGATTAAGTTTCTCCAAAAAAGAAATAAGGTTATCCTTCTTGCGCATATCCTTTGCCTGACGCAAGCTAAAAATAAATGTTAAAGGAAAATGATCTAATTCCTTAAATTGATAACTAAATTTATTCTTAATAATACGGAACAACTAATTATGATCCCTTTGCTACTTTATAAGCATCTACGATACTAAATATCCCTACGATACAGATCAATATAATTCCTGTTAAGAACAAAACTAAACCACCAATTAATACCTCTGGATATCTAACTTTAGACGATAGCCAAAATACCAGAATCATTCCTCCTACGATGGTAAAAATCATACTTAAACTAGAAATAAATATTATAAGCAAACCTTTCTTTATCTGGCCGTTATATAACTGTCCTAAACCATTGAAGATAAAGGAAAGAACCGCTGCCACTCCTGGATGAGTTCTATTTATCTGATTCATCTTTACCCTCCTTGTTTAGTATAGCAGAACTTAACTTATTTTTAAAAAATTCCAATTTTAATCTTACATCATTATATTTCCTCGTAGCATTTAAAAGATGGCTACCTAAGAGATTAAAATCTTCCTCATATTTTTTAAGCTCTGTTTCTAAACTAGATAAGAGTTCAAAGATCTTAGGGATGTTTTTTTGAATATCTATACCCTTTAGCCCGTAAAGGATAGCTTCCAGATACGCATAGAAAGTATTAGGGGAAACAAAGAAAATCCTTTTTAATTTAGCATAAGATATAAGTTCTTCATCCTGTGTTAGTTGAGAATATACTGCCTCTGAAGGAATATACATAAAAGCGAAATTAAATGTCCCTTCATCAGGTAAGATGTATTTGGAAGATATCTCATCTATCCTATTTTTTAAATCCCTTACAAAATTTCTATAAAATAGCTTCTTTTCTTCTTCGGAATCTGTCTTTAGAAATCTTCTAAAATTATCTAAGGGAAATTTAGCATCTATAGGAAGGATATAACTGCCGACCATAATCACTGCATCTACAATATCACCGTTTCTAAATCGGTACTGCATTTTTATTTTATCTTTGGGTAAAGTATCCCTAAGTAGTGTCTCCAGCATCGTCTCTGCCATTTGACCTCTAAATTTTGGTGCGCGCAAAAGCTCTTCTAAACTAGAAATCTCTTTAGAAAGTTCATAGATCTGACGGTAATTCTCTTCTAATTTACCCAATCCAAGTTTTAAATCCCCAAATACCTTAGTAGCAGAATCAAGCCTCTCCTCCATAATTTTATGGGCTGTCTCCAAAGAAAGACCCGCCTCTTTTAAACGTTCATTTACTTGCTGATTAAAGTATAGAAACTGTTGATTTATATGTGAAGAAATTTTAAAAAATAAAAATAACAGAACCCCTATCCCTAAAATGAATAAAATAACTAATAAAGTAATCATCTTTTATTTATATTCTCAAATTAGTTCAATTATAACTTTATCAAATTTTTTTGATTTTAAGATTTTAGAAGCATCCTTATTTCTAAAAGCTATCTCTAAACAATCAAAACTATTTATTAAAGCAATCGGTTCTTTAAAAGACGCCTCTTTATAACTCTTAAATAATTTCTCTATAGTAAAGTTTCCTATTCTAATCCTAAATTTTTTTGATTTTATAAAATCAAAAAATCTCTTAGATTCGATATTGGTAATTAGATTCCCAAAATGATCCACATAGATGATTTTCCCTTCCAAAGATTTATTTCTTAAAATAACCTTTGGTAAAGCTAAACTTTTATAAGAATTAATCCTTCTACCAAATTTCTCTATAGGCTCCCCTTTAGATAGATAACCTACCACAGGCGCAAAGATATCTCTCGCCTGGAAACTATTCGATACAGGTTTTAGAAAATAATTATCCTCAGTTATCTCTATAATCTTTAAAGGTGGCTCTATCTCTAAACTTAAAGAGAGGATCCCATTGTCAGGAGCAACGAAGAAGAAATTTTTTGTTTTTACAATTATTTTCTTTCTCTCCGTACCTACACCGGGATCAATTACTACCAGATGCACAGTTCCTTTAGGGAAAAATCTAAAAGAGTTCCTTAAGATAAAAGCTCCCTCTAAAATATCTTGAGGGCTTATCTGATGGCAGATATCTACGATTTGAACACAAGGATTTATTTTTAAAATTACCGCTTTAACTACTCCTACAAAATTATCCTTTAGCCCAAAATCAGAAAGAAAACTCACTACACCCATCTATATCTTCCAGAATATAAAATTAATTATATATTTAGAGCACAGGAAAGAAATAAAAGAAGCTAAAGCTAAAAATGGTCCGTAAGCAATTGTATGCTTTTTGGTAATTAAAAGATTAAATACACCAAAGATAGAACCTAAAAGAGGAGCTATAAAAAATGTAAGTAGAGCGTGCTTCCAACCTAAAAATGCACCGATCATTGCTAAAAATTTAACATCGCCTCCTCCCATAGACTCAGTTTCTCCATCTATAGGGGGTTTTTTTAGTAATTTAAAATATATAAAATCGAAACTTAATCCTGTTAGATAAATAATCCCCCCTCCTATTAAAATCCCTAATAGAGAATCCAAAGTTGAACCTTTAAAAATATTTAAAACAAACCCTACAAATATCCCACCTAAACTTATCTCATCAGGAATGATGCGATGTTTCATATCTATGAAACTGGCAATGATCAAGGCAGAGAAAAATACCAAATAAAAGATAAAATTAAAACTTAATCCATAACGCTTAAACAAAAAAATAGCTATTAGACCACTGAGAAGTTCCACTAAAAAATACCTAAAAGGGATCCTTTCTCTGCAGAAACGGCATCTTGCTTTCAGGATAATATAACTTAAAAGTGGAATATTATCATACCAAAAGATACTTCTTTTACATTTAGGGCAGAAAGAGCGACCCCATAGAGATTGACCTAAAGGTAATCTATAGATACAGACATTTAGAAAACTTCCTAAGATTAAACCAAATAAAAAAACTAAACCCGAAATCATCCTAAGTTAGCTTTCCTTAAAGCCTCCTCCATTATTTCTTTAGGAGCTCTTTTTTTTGTCCAGATCTCAAAAGAAAACATACCCTGATATAAAAGCATACCTAAACCGTTAGAGAACCTTGCCCCTACCTCTTTAGCTAAATTTAAAAGTTTTGTTTGAGCAGGATTATAGATAAGATCATAAACTAAGATACCTTTATGTAACATCTCCTTTTTAACTAAGCAAGGGTCTTCTTTCTTCATTCCCACAGGAGTAGCATTGATAAGTAAATCTATATCTTTAAACTGCACATTTTTCAAAAAATCAACATCTTCTGCTTTGCAACTTTTAAATTTTAAATTGATATCTTTAGCTAAATTTTTAGATTTTTCTTTATCTATATCATAAATTAAAATTGTCTTTATCCCTTTTTTAGCTAACTGGTTACTTATCGCTTTAGATGCCCCTCCTGCTCCCAGTATCAATACATTTTTCCCTTTGGGATTAAATTTTAAACCGTAGCGTAGATGATGATAGAAACCAATCCCATCGGTATTGTAACCTTTAAGATAATTGTTTCTTTCTACTAAAATTGTATTTACCGCACCAACCGTTTTTACCTCTTCAGATTTCCAATCAAGATATTCTAAAACTTTCTCCTTATAAGGTATAGTTACATTCAGACCAAAGATATTATTTTTAGATAAATTCATTAAAAAATATTTTAGCTCATTCTCTTTTAAAGGGAAAAGTCTGTATTCTGCCTTTATTCCCAAGCATCCAAAAGCAGCGTTATGCATTAGAGGAGAAAGACTGTGTTTCACTGGAAAACCGATCAGACCGTAAATTCTAAACGTAGCCATCTACTATTTTAGAAATGCTTTATTTAATGCTTCCAGATATGCCTTGACTGAAGCTTCAATAATATCAGTACTGGAGGAACGTGCAGAAAAAATTTTCCCTTTTAAAGAAAGAGTAAGATTTGCTTCTCCTAAAGCATCTTTACCTGAAGTAACTGCCTTAAGATTAAAATCTAAAAGCTTAGGTTTAAGATGAGTGATTTTATCAATCGCTTTAAAACAGGCATCTACCGGACCATCACCAGAAGAAGTTGATTCTAAAATTTTATTTTTATACTTTATCCTAATTGTAGCTTGGGGAGTAATCTCTGTTCCTGTATTTACTTTTACAGATTTAAGCTCGAAAACTATTTTTTTACTCTTAGTTTCTTCCTCCATCAGAGCCAATAAGTCCTCATCAAAAATTTCCTTTTTTCTATCTGCTAAATCTTTAAACTTTTTAAATATATCTTGAAGTTTTGATTTATCTACCTTAAAACCTAAATCTAATAGCCTTTTAAGGAGAGCATGCCTTCCGGAGTGTTTACCTAAGACGAGTTGACTGGAAGGGATACCTACATCAGCAGGATTGATAATCTCATAGGTAATCCGTTTCTTTAAGACTGCATCCTGATGGATCCCTGCCTCGTGTCTGAAGGCATTCTTTCCTACAATGGCTTTGTTAGGAGGAACTAAAAATCCAGTTAATGTGGAAACTAAACGGGAGGTTTTATAGATGTATTTAGTATTGATATCAGTATAAAAATCTCCAAATACATCCCTACGTGTATTTATAGCCATAACGATCTCCTCTAAAGAAGCATTACCTGCCCTTTCCCCCAACCCATTTATTGTACAGTGAACCTGACGCACTCCTGCTAATACTGCAGATAAAGAATTAGCCACCGCCATACCTAAATCATCGTGGCAGTGGATAGACAGAACCGCTTTATTTATATTAGAAACATTATTTAATATTGAACTAATTAACTCGTAGATTTCTTGAGGATAACTATAGCCCACTGTATCTGGGATATTTATAGTAGAGGCACCTTCTTTTATAGCGGTTTCAATTACTTTAAAGAGAAAATCCTTTTCAGAACGAGTAGCATCTTCAGGAGAAAATTCTATATCATCACAGAACTTACGCGCAAAACGTGTAAACTTTTTAGCAATCTCTAATATTTCAGATTCGGGCTTCCTAAATTTATACTTAAGATGGATTTTAGAAGTGGCTAAAAATATATGTATCCGAGGGTGCTTTGCTTTCCTTAAAGATTGATAAGCTGATTCGATATCCTTTCTTACACATCTTGCCAAACCACAAACAACCGCTTTCCTTATATTACTAGATACAAGTTTTACCGCTTTAAAATCCTCACCAGAGGATACGGGAAAACCCGCCTCAATTATATCTACACCTAAACTCTCCAGTTGACGCGCAATC
This sequence comes from Candidatus Omnitrophota bacterium, assembly GCA_023819505.1. Lineage (GTDB taxonomy): Bacteria > Omnitrophota > Gorgyraeia > Gygaellales > JAMWCP01 > JAMWCN01. Next base: position 14,662 of record JAMWCN010000021.1, read on the forward strand.
TCTAATTTCTGTTCTGAAATTAAACTTGCTCCTGGTGCCTGTTCACCGTCTCTTAAGGTTGTATCAAAAATAATAATTTTAT
>JAMWCN010000022.1 GCA_023819505.1 Candidatus Omnitrophota bacterium
ATACACGTAATTTAAAGAAGATGGGTGGATTGGGTTCTCAATTGCCAGTTACTGGATTTACCAGTCTTCTGGGTTCAATGAGCATCTCGGGTATTCCTCCTTTAGGGGGTTTTTTTAGTAAATTAATTATTATTATTGCAGCAGTACAAGCAGGATATTTTGGTTTTGCTACGATCGCGATATTAATCAGTATTGTTACTTTAGCCTACTATTTAAAATTTCAAAGTTTTGTCTTTTTTGGAAAACTCAATGAAGATTTGTTAAAAATAAAAGAGGTTCCCTGGCTTATGAGATTATCCATGATAGTTTTATCAGTAATCTGTGTGATTAGCGGCTTATTGATTGCGCCATTATTTAAACCCTTTCTCCAGTCAGCAGTTGAGGTTTTATTGGTGGGTAAAGGTTATGTAGAAGTTGTCTTTGGAGCAATAAAATGAAAAAAAGTCAAATTATTTTATTTATTCTTTCACTTTTAATCTGGACATTCTTGACCTGGCCACCAGATATACAGCATATAATAGTAGGGATATTAGTGGCTGGACTTGTTTCTTATCTTACCGGAGATTTATTTGTAAAAAGACCGCATCATTTTTTAAGTCCAGCTCGTTACCTTTGGTTTCTATATTACATACCTGTTTTTATCTGGGAGTGCCTTAAGGCAAATATTGATGTGGCAAGAAGAGTAGTCCATCCAGATTTACCGATAAATCCAGGGATAGTAAAAGTAAAGACTAATTTAAAGTCTGATACTGCTTTAACTTTCTTGGCAAATTCTATAACTTTAACTCCTGGCACGATGAGTGTGGATATTATACCTGAAGAGGGTATCTTATATATCCATTGGATAGATGTAAAGGACAAAGATATCCAAAAGGCAAGCGAAATTATTGTAAGAAGATTTGAGAAGATCTTATCTAAGATATTTGAATGATGAAAAGATTGCGTTGGCTGATAGGATTAATAATTATAGGAATTATATTCTGGTTGATTTTTAATTATCCTTTTACTTCCCTTTTAGAATGGCAATCCAAAGGACTGGAGAGGGCATTCTTTGTACTTTTATTATGTGGCATATTCTGTCTTTTACGTATTATGCTTGGTCCTACTCCTGCAGATAGGGTAGTTTCCATTGATATCTTAGGAATTTTAGTTTTAGGTTTCTGTGCGCTCTTAGGGATTCCTACAGGAAGAGATTGGTATATTGATATCGGTATTGCCTGGGCTTTACAGAGTTTTATCTCTACATTGGCTTTGGCTAAATATTTAGAAGGAAGAAATTTTGATGAATGAGTTATTTGGTTATATATTTATAGTAGTAGGTATTAGTTTCGATTTCTTTGGTTGCCTGGGACTGGTTAGACTTCCGGATGTATATAACCGTCTGCAGGCTTCTACAAAATGTGTAACTTTAGGAACCTCAAGTATTTTGTTTGGCCTATTTCTATTTAAAGGATTTAGTGCCGCTGGAATTAAAGCACTGCTCTGTATTGTATTTTTATTATTAACCGCTCCTGTCTCTGCGCATGCTCTGGCAAGGGGAGCACATAAGTCAGGAGTAAGACTTTGGGAGAATTCAGTATGTGATAAATATTTAGAAGATACAGAGAATGAATAGTTATTATTATCGTATTGAATAAACAAAAATGAAATATCCAAAATTAAGAGAATTAAAAGAGGCGATTAAGGCAATAATTAAAGGTCCCTATACCACAGAGTTTCCTTTTAAACCGCATAAGCCATTTGAAAGATTCCGGGGGAAGCCAAAGTTTCATGAAGAAAATTGTATTGGTTGTGGCGCCTGTTTTCAAGTTTGTCCTGCTAAAGCAATTGAGATGAACGATGTGGGAAATAAGCGTATTCTAACGGTCCATTGGGATTTATGTATCTTCTGCGGAAACTGCCAGACAAACTGTCTTACTGAAAAAGGAATAATGCTTTCAGATGAATTTGATGTTTCAACTACTGAAAAAAAAGAAGAGCTTAAACAGGAAATTTCTAAAGAGTTGGTTATCTGTGAGGGGTGTAATAAACCAATCGCTCCTTACGATCAAATACTCTGGGTAGCAAAAAGACTCAGCGCGCTTCTATTTTCCAATGCTTCTTTAATGCTCCTTTACCTAAAGGATATGGATTTAGCTTTGAAAGAAACCCTTCCTTATAGAGATGAGTTCTTGCGCTCCGATCGTATTAAAGTCCTCTGCCCTAGATGCCGTAGAGAAGCGGTAATAAAATCGTAAAGATGAAAGAAGATATAATTAAAGAGATAGTTGATGAAGAAAAAATTCAAAGTATTTTAGATAAGACAAAGTCCCCCTCTAAAAAAACTATCCTTTATATTTTAGACAAAGCGAAGGAGAAGAAAGGACTAAGTTTAGAGGAAGTCGGATTTTTGGTAAATATCAATGATAGAGAACTTCAAGAAGAATTATTTAGAACTGCAGGGAAAATTAAGGATGAGATCTATGGAGAAAGATTAGTTTTTTTTGCTCCTCTGTATGTTTCTGATTTCTGTATCAATGATTGTGATTACTGTAATTTTCATATAAGGAATAAAGATCTGAAAAGAAAAAAACTAACTTTAGAGGAAGTAGAAGAACAGGTAAAAATTTTACTCAATATGGGACATAAAAGATTACTTTTAGAATTCGGTGAAGATCCAATAAATAATAGTATTGATTATGTGGTAGAAGTTATAGATAAAATTTATTCTATCAGAATTAAAGAAGGTAATATCCGTAGAGTAAATGTAAATATCGCTGCCACTACTAAGGATAATTATCGTAAGTTAAAAAAAGCAAGAATCGGTACATATCAACTTTTTCAAGAAACATACCATATTTCTACTTATAAAAAATTACACCATGGTCCAAAAGCAGATTACTTAAGGCAAATTACCGCTCATATAAGAGCTTTGGAAGCAGGTCTGGATGATTTAGGGTTAGGGGTACTTTTTGGTCTTTACGATTGGAGATTTGAGGTTTTGGGTTTAGTTTCCCATGCTCAATATTTAGATAAGAAATTTGGGGTAGGACCGCATACATTTTCTATTCCTCGTTTCAGACCTGCTCCCACTGTTACATATACACCAGAAGCTTCTGTTTCTGATGAAGATTTCCTTAAGATAATCGCTATTTTAAGGTTAGCGGTTCCTTATACAGGTATGATTATTTCTACTCGGGAGAAACCCCAGATAAGAAAGATCGCTTTTAAAATAGGGATATCTCAAGCTTCTGCCTGTTCGGTTACAAGTGTAGGTGGATATGGAAAAAAAAGGAATCAGCCTCAATTTGAAATTTATGATGAAAGATCTCTAAGTGAAGTTATTAACGATGTTATTGAGGATAAATTTTTACCCAGCTTTTGTACTGCTTGTTATAGATCTAAAAGAACAGGAGAATACTTTATGAATTTAGCAAAACCAGGCAAGATCCATAATTTCTGTCGACCCAACGGGATCCTTACTTTTGCTGAATACTTAGAAGACTTTGCCAAAGATGGTCTTTATGAGAAAGGTTACAGATTAATAGAATTCTATTTAAATAAAATTGAGGGTGAAAATATAAAAAGAATTACCAAAGAAAAATTAGAGAAGATAAAACAAGGTCAAAGGGACCTATATTTTTAAAATGTGTTATGCTATACCGGGTAAAGTTATAGAGATAAAAGATAGCTTCGTCACCATAGATTATTTTGGAGAAAGAAGGAAAGCTAAAAATGATTTTTACAAATTGTCTTTAGGAGACTACATCTATGCTCAAGGTGGATTTGTAATTCAAAAAATTTCTCCCCAAGAAGCAGAAGAAACTCTCCAACTTTGGAGGAAAATTTTCTTTAAACTCCAAAAAAGAGATCTTAAACTTACAGAAAGACCAAAGAATCTGTATCGGATCGCCAATTCTATCCGACAGAAAAAATTAGGTAACTCCTGTTGTATCCATGGAATTTTAGAATTTTCTAATTATTGTAGAAATGACTGTTTCTACTGTGGCTTAAGAAAAAGCAATTATAAGATTAGACGTTACCGCATGGATACAGAAGAGATATTTAAAAATTGCAAATACGCAGTAGAAGAACTTAACTTTAAAGCGATCGTTTTGCAATCAGGAGAAGATCTCTGGTATACGGAGGAGAAATTAGAAGAGATAGTTAAAAAGATAGTTAGAGAATTACCGGTTTTGCTTATCTTAAGTATCGGGGAGAGAGATCTAAAACTTTATGAAGATCTCTACAGAGAAGGTGCACGAGGGGTTCTTTTAAGGTTCGAGACATCTAATAAAAAACTTTATGAAAAATACAGACCTTATCACCATTTTGAAGATCGAATTAATTTGATTAAAAATTTAAAAGATTTAGGCTATCTTACATTTACAGGATTCCTTTTTGGTCTTCCTGGAGAAAGTAAGAAAGATATATTAAATGATATAAGATTAACCGGTGATTTAAATCCGGATATGTTTTCCTTTGGCCCATTCATTCCCCATCACCATACACCTTTAGCAGAAGCTACACCCCCTACTTTAGAGTTAGCTCTTGATACCATTGCACGTACCCGAATAATGTATCCAGAATCAAGAATTTTAGTGACCACATCTTTGGAGACATTGGATAAAAAAAATGGTTTAAGAGAGGGACTCCTTTCAGGAGCTAATTCTCTGATGATCAATATAACTCCTGAAGAGTACAGAAAAGATTATGAGATCTATCCAGGACGTGCAGGGATAGAATTGTCTTTAAAAGAAAGGATAAATTCAGTGATTGAACTACTGAATTCCTTAGGTAGAGCTCCTACCGATTTAGGTATATGAAGAAACTTTTTAATTTTAAATTAAAAGGAAAGTTAGCTGTTTTAGGAATGGGTAATATCTTATGCGGTGATGATGGTATAGGCTCTCTCCTTGCCAAAAGGCTTATAAAAAGGGGGTTTCAAAATGTCTACGATGGAAGTATAAGTCCTGAGAATTACCTTATAAAGATTATAAGGGAGAATCCGAAGACAATTATAATTGTCGATGCCATTGATTTTGGAGGAAAGCCATTTGAAATAAAAATACTAAGAAATAATAATTTTTATGAGAATAAATTTTTTTTGACCCATGACTCCTCTCTTAAATTTATAATAGATTTTTTTATTAACCATAAGATTAAAAATATATTAGTTTTAGCTATCCAACCCAAAAAAATTGGATTGGGTAAAACTTTAAGCAAAGAATTAGCTTTTAAATTGAAAATCTTAGAGAATGAATTTATTCCTCTGCTTAAGAAATAATCTATGAATAAAAAAATTCCTTTAGTTACTGTTCCACGTATAAGTTTATATTACCGCGCTCTCCTTGAATCTCGGCATAAAGATTACATCTCTTCTGAAGAGATCGCATATTTAACGGGTTTTAATTCTGCTCAGGTAAGGAAGGATTTAGCTTACTTTGGGCAATTTGGCACACCTGGCAAAGGTTATAAAGTAGAATCACTTAAAAAAGCACTTCTTTCAATTTTAGGAACGGATAGAATTTGGAATGTAGCTTTGGTGGGAGTTGGTAATTTAGGTTCTGCTTTACTTTCCTATAAAGGTTTTGAAGAGCAAGGTTTTAAAATCGTTGCCGCATTCGATAAAGATATGCGTAAGATAGGTAAAGTTATTCGGCAAGTTAAGATTCAAGATATCAAAGATTTAGAAGATACCATCCATAAAAAAAATATAAAAATAGTCATCTTAGCTATCCCAGCAAAACATGTTCAGGCGATAGTAGATAGGTTGATAAAAGGGGGTATAAAAGCCATTCTTAATTTTGCTCCCATTAGGCCAAAGATCCCTTCGGATATTCATATTCTTAATATCGATCTATCTATAGAATTAGAGCGTTTAGCCTATTTTCTAAATAAATTAAGATAACGGAGGTGAAAGATGAGATTATTCGGGATAGGTTTAGAAGAGTTGCTTGTAATTTTACTTATCTGTCTCTTAATTTTTGGAGCATCTAAATTGCCTGAAATTGGGAGAGCTTTAGGTAAAACTATAAGAGAGTTCAAAAAAGCAATGAAGGAAGAAGACGAGGAACAAAAAGATAAGACTTAAAATCTAACGATTAATATGGATAAAGAATTAACTTTAAAGGAACACCTTGAGGAGTTAAGGAGAAGGATAATTGTATCTTTAGTCTGTTTAGGAGTTGCCACTACTTTAAGTTTCCCTTTTTCTGATTATATTTTAAAGGTTTTAAAATTTCCTGCTAAAGGTTTGATCGAAAAGTTAGTATTCTTTGGGCCTCAAGATGCCTTTCTTATTTATATGCGTATTGCTTTTTTAAGCGGAGCTATCTTCTCTTTTCCTATCATCCTGTACCAATTATGGGCATTTATCTTACCTGCTTTAGAAGAGAAATTTAAAAAATATACCTTTTTATTTATAATCCTCTCTACATTATTTTTTATTGGAGGATGTTTTTTTGCTTATTTTATTTTAATCCCTGCTGCTTTAAAGTTTCTTTTAAGTTTTGGAGATAAAGAGCTAATTCCAGTAATTTCAGCAACACGCTACATATCATTTTTACTCAGTATAATTTTAGTCAGCGGTTTAATATTTGAGATGCCATTATTAAGCCTGATTTTGACAAAGATGGGAATTATTAATCATCGTATATTAAGGAAAAAATATAAATATGCAATTTTAGTCATCCTTATTTTCTCCGCTATTGTCACTCCTACTGTAGATGCCTTTAATATGTTATTATTGGCAATTCCCATATTAGTTCTATACGAATTGAGTATTTGGTTTTCCTTCTTGATTAAACGATAGACATCTTTAAAATAAAGAGATATAATTTTAAAAGAGATGGGAATAGATTTTTTAAACCAGAGGATTAGCCGTAGAGAATTTTTAAAGAAGGGTCTTCTTATTTTTTTATTTACTTTAGGATTCGATAAGATAAATACTTTTGCTGGATCAACCGCCCCGTTTGAAAAAGAAGCCTCCTTTTATAAAAATATAGATCCCCATACAGTAAAGTGCCAACTCTGTCCTCATGGGTGTGTTTTGAAAGATGGTCAACGTTCCTTCTGTAGAGTAAGGGAACCTAAGGATGGAAAACTCTACTCTTTAGTTTACGGACTTGCCTGTGCTGTTCATATCGATCCTATAGAGAAAAAGCCTCTTTTTCATTTTCTCCCGGGTAGCCCTATATATTCAATCGCCACTGCAGGATGCAATTTCAGATGTAAGTTTTGTCAAAATTGGTCAATCTCACAGTATCCACCCGAGGAGACCTATAATTATCGCTTAAGTCCCCAGGATATAGTAAATTCTGCTTTAGATAGGAATTGTCCTTCAATCGCTTATACTTATACGGAGCCATCTATATTTTATGAATATATGTTGGATACTGCAAAATTGGCTAAAAGGGCGGGTCTAAAAAATATGTATCACTCCAATGGTTATTTAAATTCAAAGCCTGTAGAAGAATTATCGTTATATTTAGATGGAGCAAACATCGATTTAAAATCATTCAATCAAAGTTTCTATTCAGAGGTCTGTTCTGGATATTTAGATGTGGTTTTAAATACTTTGAAAATTTTAAAACAGAACCATGTATGGGTTGAGATTACCAATTTAGTAATTCCTACATTAAATGATAATTTAGAGGAGATCAGACAGATGTGTTTATGGATAAAAGAGAATTTAGGAAAAGATACACCCATACATTTTAGCCGATTCTGGCCTCAATATAAATTAACGCATCTTTATCCTACCCCTGTTGATACCTTAGAGAAAGCCAGGTCCATTGCTTTGGATGTAGGTCTTGATTTTGTCTATATTGGGAATGTTTTTGGGCATCCCGCAGAAAACACATATTGTCCTGGATGTAAAAGAATAGTTATTGAGAGGAGAGGTTTTAGTATTTTAGCTAAACATATCGATGAAGAAGGGATCTGTAAATTCTGTGGTTATGCTTTACCAGGGATTTGGTCTTAAGCAGAAGATATCTCGGAGAACTTTTTTAAAAAGAGCTTTTCAATTTTTAGTAGGTTTAGGCCTTATAAATTTTTTAGAATTTTTTATGCCACAAGATTCTAAATCAGAAGAAGAAAGCTCTTTCTTAAGAGAAGCGATGTTTTATAGAAAGTTGGATAATCAAACTTTACAGTGCGAGATTTGTTTCCGAAAATGTATCTTAAAAGAGGGGATGCGTAGTTTCTGTAGAAATAAAGAGAACCGCAATGGAAAATTATTTAATCTTGTTTGGGCAAAGCCTTCCGCAGTCCATATCGATCCTATTGAGAAAGAACCCTGTTTCCATATGCTCCCAGGAAGTTCTATCCTCTGCTTTGGCACTGCAGGATGCAATTTCCGATGTAAATTCTGTCATAACTGGCATCTTTCTCAAAGGTCAATTGAAGAGATGGATTTTATCTATAAGATCACCCCTCAGGAGGCAGTAAGGATCGCTTTAGATAAAAGAATTCCGACTCTCTCTTTTACCTATAACGAACCGATTTCTTTCTATGAATTTGTTTATGATACTGCCAGATTAGCCAAAGAGAAAGGTCTAAAGGTACTCTGGCATACTAACGGAAGTATCAATCCTGAGCCTCTAAGAGAACTTCTTAAATATACCGATGCGGTAACTGTGGATCTTAAAGGTTTTACTGAAGAGTTCTATGGGGATATCTCGGAGGCAAAATTAGAACCTGTATTAAGGACATTAAAAATTATTAGAGAGGAAGGAAAATGGCTTGAAATTGTGAATTTACAAATTCCTACCCTTAATGATAATCCTGTAGATATCAAAAGGATGTGTCTTTGGATAAAGGAAAATTTAGGTAAAGATACCCCTTTACATTTTTCGCGATTTTTCCCCAATTATAGACTTACCCATCTTTCTCCTACACCTATTTCTACATTGGAAAAAGCTTATGAGATTGCAAAAGATGTAGGTCTTAATTATGTTAATATCGGTAATCTCCCCGGACACAGGTATAATTCTACTTATTGTCCCTACTGTGGTAAAAATATCATCCATCGAGTTCACTTCACTGTTTTAGCTAATAATATAAAGGATAGTAAATGTGGGTTCTGTGGATTCCCCATACCTGGAATTTGGAGTTAACTTTTAGATAAAATTATACTAAAGAAACTAAATATTTTAATTAAACCTAATAAAAAACAGGTCTTTAATATTCCTACTATAGGAACTAAAACAATCGATACAATTAAAGCAGCAAAATAAGCTCCTGCTAAATCCAAAGCATAGAGAATACCCGCAGTTTTTGAATAGATTTTATTTTGACTATAGATTTTGTTTGCTAAAGGAAATTCCAAGCCAACTAAGTATCCAGAAATAAAAGAGAGAACAAAAAATATAAAAGATATTTTAGGAGAACTAAAAAGATTTAGATATAAAAGTAAAGGAATAGTTAAAATACAGAAAGCTATAATTTTTAATTCTATTATTAAGAAAGAAAAGATATCCTTTTTTATTTTTTTAAGATTTTTCGTCATCAACCATCCTCCCAAAGTTAATCCTGCCATAAATGCAGTGACTAAAAGGCCAATATGAGAAAATACAAATCCACAGAATACCTGATATGTGTATATAAGGATAAGGTCAAAACTCATCCCTACAAATCCTGTCGTAGCAACAGCGATACCAACTGATAATTTCCTTAACTTTGGTAAGACAAACATTAAAAGAAGAAAAACCAAACCGATTAAACAGATCCATAAGAGAAGTAGCTTAAAATCTATTCTATCTAACATTTGAAAAAATCTTTCTAATTTTGGAGAAAATATACTATTCCAGAAGGCAATACTGTAAAATGTAGCTGAAGGCAAAAAATCAAAATTCTTCCTTGTTTTAGTATAATCGGCTAAAGAATCGAGAAACCACTTAAGCCACCTTGGATGTAGGCGATACTTAAGATAAAACTCATTAATAAGGAATGTTTGGATATTTTTTTCTTTTAGGCGGTTTAAAAAAATATTATCGTCTATCTTAAAATCTTTTGGGCTACAGATAAAAATGTTAAAATCTCCAGGGATTATATTTACATAGAAGACTTCTCTAAGAGTATTTAGGATAGAGGCGTTTAAATTGCGTATCTGGGGGTTTAGATAACTTAAAGAGCCAACTACACTAAATCCAAATATGCCATTTTCCTTTAAGATTGATTTTATATTTTGAAAGAACTCTTTTGTATAGAAACGGTTTAAGTGTAAAGTTGAAGGTATAGGTAGATTAAAGATAACCACATCGTATTTATATTTTGTAAGTTGTAAGAACCTTCTCCCATCGATATATTCTATATTTAAACGTTTATCATTTAATTCCAACTCTGTCAGTTCTGTAGGGAATTTTTTGATAAGTTTTATAAGCAGAGGGTCTAATTCTGTATAGGTAAGTTTTTCGATAGGGTATTTAAGTATCTCTCCGATTACTCCTCCTGCTCCACCACTTAATAAAAGGATACTTTTCGGTTGTGGATGATTAAGCATAGTAAAATGCACAAGTTCTTCAACATAAGTTATATCCGGTAAAGGTGTAGTGATGATAGGGATTCCATCTGAATAGAAAGTGTATTGGTTTTTAGATTCAGTTACAACTAAATTTCCATATATAGAATTCTGATAATTTAGGACTTTCTGATTCTTCCATTGTTTATTTATAGAGAATAGATGTATTTTCCCCGCCCAACCAAAATTAACAATTAAGATAAATCCAAATAGAAAATTTAAAACTATAAAAAAATTTTTTGTCAGACGTTCCTTTAGATTATCCTTTAGAAGAAACATTGCTGAGGTTAAATTAATTAGACTAAGAAAAAAAGCAATTGAAAATGAATTCAGTTTTGTAATCAGTATATATGTAAATAGAGGACCAGCTAAGATAAAGCCCACCGCTTCTAAAATATATACTTTTCCTGCAGATTCTTGTGGTTTTTTGGTAATATCTGAGAGGATTCTACAACCAAAAGGAAACTCTGCTCCGTCAAATAAACTTAGAGGTAAAAGTATAAAGAATGAACTAAAAAAGATAGCTAAGATTCCCACCCCTTCCCCTGTAGTTACTCCTAACAGATTCTTTATATTGCGGATAAGGAATATGCTCAATGGAAGGTACAATGCAATTCCTGTCTGCAATAAAGCATAAGAAAAAAGTGGTCTTTTTGATTTAGTAGAGATTTTTGAAGAAAGACTACTCCCCAAAGACTCCAGAATAATCCAATTAGCCAAAATCAGACCAATGGTTAATTCATTTCCATAGAAACTGATGAGGAATTCTCTGATTAGGAGGGTCTGCACTACCAGGGAAGTAAAACCCATCAGGATTAAAGCAAAATTTATAGTTCTTTTCATATTTATTTCATTATAACATAAATATGATAAATAAAATAGTTGACAAATTTAGTCAACTATTTTATAATTAAAATATGCGTATAAATAGAAAAGTAATTTATGGTTTAGGTTGCATTTTAGAGGTAGCTAAAGCTAAAAATAGAACAGTTACTTTAAATGAACTCTCCAGATTAAAGGGGATTTCCTGCGATTATGTGGAACAGTTACTTATCCGTTTTAAAAGAAAGGGATTGGTAAAAAGTATTCGAGGCAAAAAAGGAGGATACATTTTAGCGAAGTCTGCGCAAAATATAAGTTTAAAGGATATAATGGAAGCACAGGAAAAAAATATTTTAGATACCATCTGTTTCAGCTCTAAAAATATAAAATGTGATGTACATCACTGTAATATAAAACTGGTATGGAAAGAGCTTAAAAATAAAATAGAAGAGTCTCTCGATAAAATTAAAATTTCAGATTTAATTAGAAAAGATAGACTTATATGTAAATGAAGAAAAGTACATTAGCTAAATTAGAAAAACTAAAAGTTCTTTTAAAAAGGATGGGAAAAGTCCTGGTAGCTTACTCTGGAGGCTTAGATAGCAGTTTTCTTTTAAAATTTGCCTCTGATACTTTAGGTAGAGATTTGGTTTTAGCAATTACTGCTAACTCTTGTACATATCCGGCTTCGGAACTAAAGGAGGCAAAATCTTTTACAGAGAGATGGCGGATAAAACATCTCATCATAAAAACTCACGAGGAGAAAAATCCTCTTTTTATAAAGAATTCTTCCCAGCGTTGTTATTACTGCAAAAAAGAGCTTTTTTATCGTCTTAAAAAGATTGCTAAAAAATATAAAATAAGATATATAATTGACGGAACAAATACCGATGATACAAGAGACTTCCGTCCTGGAGAAAGAGCAAAAAAACTTTACGGTGTGCGTTCACCCTTAAGGGAAGCAAGAATAACCAAAGAGGAGATAAGATACCTAAGTAAGAAATTAAACCTTAGCACCTACAATAAACCTGCGAGAGCTTGTCTTGCTTCACGTATTCCTTATGGATTCGAAATAAAGCCTGAAATTTTGAAGCGTATAGAGAAAGCAGAAGAGTTTCTAAATAGAGAGGGGTTATCTCAAGTGAGGGTGAGGGATTATGGAAATTTAGCTAGGATAGAAGTAGATAAGAAAGAATTTCCTAAATTGATTAAAAAATCTTCTATTTTAATTAAATTTTTTAAAAGGTTAGGCTATATTTATATAACTTTGGATTTAGAAGGTTATCGTCCAGGAAGTATGAATGAAGTTTTTAAGTCTAAGAAAGGAGATTAAAATGAAGAGGATATACCTTGATTATGCTGCCACCACTCCAACAGATCCTTTAGTTATAGAGGCAATGAAGCCATATTTCTTTGAAAAATTTGGCAATCCCTCAAGCATTCATTCTGAAGGCCAAATTGCCAGAAAAGCAATCGAAGATGCCCGCCAGATTATCGCCTCTTTTTTAGGAGCAAAACCAGAAGAGATAGTTTTTACTTGCGGTGGTACAGAATCTAATAACTTTGCTTTAGAGGGAGTTGCCTTTGCTAACGAGGGAAGAGGAAATCATATAATTATCAGCGCAATTGAACACCACGCAGTTATTGAACCTGCAAAATTTTTAGAAAAAAAAGGTTTTAGGTTAACTATATTGGGGGTAGATAAGTATGGGTTAGTTGATCCTTCAGATGTAAAGAAAGCCATTACAGATAAGACTATCCTTATTTCCATTATGCACGCTAATAATGAAATTGGAACTATCGAACCCATTGAAGAGATTGGCAAAATTGCCAGAGAAAAAGGAATTTATTTCCATACCGATGCAGTTCAAACTGTAGGTCATATCCCTGTAAATGTAGATAAATTAAATGTTGATCTCCTTTCATTATCAGCCCATAAATTCTATGGTCCAAAAGGAGTAGGAGCATTGTATATAAGAAAAGGAACGCGCATCTTTAGATTCTTACACGGAGGAGACCAGGAGAAAGGAAGACGTGCTTCCACTCACAATACCCCTGGTATTGTAGGTATGGCAAAGGCAATCCAGTTATGTAAAGAGAGGATGGTTGAAGAGATGGAGTTTCAATCTAAATTAAGGGATTTTCTTATAAGGCGTATTTTAGAAAATATCCCTGATGTTTGCCTTAACGGGCATCCTAATTTACGCCTACCTAATAATGTTAATTTCTCTATTAAATATATAGAGGGAGAATCTATGATCTTACATCTTGACCTCTTAGGGGTCTCTGCTTCCACAGGTTCTGCCTGCACATCTAGTTCTTTAGAGCCATCGCATGTGCTTTTAGCAATTGGATTGTCTCCAGAGGTGGCCCACGGTTCAATAAGATTTACTTTAGGCAGATGGACAACTGAAGAGGATATAAACTATGTTTGTAGAGAGTTTCCAAAAGTAGTAGAAAAATTGCGCAAGCTCTCACCTCTATATAATAAATAAAGATGATTCAAAAGGTATTAAATTTTCTTAAAAATACTGAAGATTATATATCAGGAGAAGATATAAGTAGGCATCTAAAGATAAGTAGAGCCGCTATCTGTAAATATGTCCATCAATTAAAAGAACTTGGATACGATATAGTAGCTGTGCCTCACTTAGGATATCACTTAATTCGAACTCCAGATAGGCTTTTCCCAGAAGAGATACTCTACAATTTAGATACAAAATTCATTGGTAAAAATATTTACTATTTTGAAACAGTTACTTCTACGATGGATATAGCAAATCAACTTATTCTGAAAGATACACCTGAAGGAACTTTAGTAGTAGCAGAGTCTCAGACTGAAGGAAGGGGAAGATTGGGAAGGAGTTGGTTTTCCCCAAAATATAAAGGGATATATGTATCTTTAATTTTAAAACCTTCCATATTTCCTAATCAAGCAGGTTTACTTACATTTCTTTGTGCGGTAAGTGTTGTTGAAGCAATAAATGAGTTAACCAGTTTAGATACGAAGATAAAGTGGCCAAACGATATAATATTATCTCAGAAGAAATTAGGAGGTATCCTCTTAGAACTATCTGCAGAGATGGATCGGATACATTACGCTATTGTTGGTATAGGGATAAATGTAAATAATACCAAGAAGGATTTAATAACAGGGGCTACTTCCTTAAAAGAAGAAAAGGCTCAACATATTGACCGTGTAAGACTTCTTCAGGAGATACTGCGTAGGATAGAATTTAATTATTTAGAATTCAAGAATGATAAAGGTAGTTATTTACTTAGACGTTGGCGGATGTTTAATGATTCTTTAAATAGAAGGATAAAAATAATCTCTAAGCATCAGATTTGGGAAGGAGTTGCTGTTGATGTAGATACCGATGGGGCTTTACTTTTAAGAGAAGATTCTGGAATC
>JAMWCN010000118.1 GCA_023819505.1 Candidatus Omnitrophota bacterium
TATCAAAAGATAAATTTGTAATTATTTCTATTATATGGAGTTGAGATAGCTCGTTAATTAAATCTGTAAAATTTGGATAAAGAAAGGGCTCTCCTCCGGTAATAGAAATTTTAACTTGCCCATATTTAGAATAGATATTGCGCCAAAATCCTATTATTTTTTTTAGAGGTAAATAAATATTTTGATGCTTTAATTCTTCCCACTTCCCATTAAACCAGCAGTAAGGACATCTATAGTTACATATCCAATGGATATCCCAGTTAAAAGAGATCTGCTTCTGTTTTGGTATATTTTTCTTACAGATTTCTACTTTTTCTTTTATATATTTATTAAAGGGGTCTAACTTTAAATATTTTAAATAATTTCCTAAAGCATTTTTAAAATCATTCTTTGACTCATAGAAATGACCTAAATTCCAGTATCTATCCTGCTCAATAGAAGTCTCCAGCCCTAATCCTACATTTCCTCCTAACAAAGAAACTAATCTTGAAAAAATCTCTGCTCTTTTTAGCCTGATAGGATAGGTATTCGTACCATCTTTTGATTCCCAGTATAAATTATTTATTGGATTAGGAATAATTCCAAATTCATCTAAGTGCTTTTCAAGATAACTGTAAGGTTCAATTGTACAAAAAGACCTTGAAGGATAGGCAAAATCAATATATTTAATATTTTTTTTAATAAAATCCAATGTTTTCTGAAAATCATCTTCAGTTTCAGAAGGAAAACCAAACATAAAATTGCAGGTTACAGTTATACCTGCATCATGAACATTCTTTAAAACTTTATCCGCATCATCTATCTTGTATTTTTTACGCATAAGATCTAAAATCTTTTGAGAACCAGATTCAATCCCAAAAGTTAAATGCTTGCAACCTGCTTCTTTCATTTTCTTACATAGATCTTTTGAAATCTCTTGTCTTATAACCATATTAGCATGCCAACCTAATTTTTTCTTTAAAGGCTTATTAATCATCAGATCACAAAATTCCTCCAATACCTTCATATCACCATTAAATAAAAGGTCTAAAAATTCAACATGCTCTATTTCAGGATGATTTTCTAAATGATACTTTATCTCTTCATAGATTCTTTTTGCTGACATCGTTCGATATCCTTGCCAATAAGCACGTGGACCACAGAAAACACAGCTCATGATACATCCTCTTGAAGTCATTAGAGATATATGTTTTCCTAAATGTCCAGGAGGATCATATTTCTCCAAGTGTAAATCCTCAAAATCTAAAAATGGCAATATATCTAAATTTTTTATTAAAGGCCGTTCTTTAGTTTTTATAATTTTGCCATTTTCTTTAAAACAGATCCCTTCACATTGGGTTAAATCTTTATTATTTTTTATAAATTCTAGCAACTTAACAAAAGTTTCTTCTGCTTCTCTTAAAATAATAATATCAAATAAGGAATCATCTAATATAGAATTAAAATCTTGCTCTACAAAAAATAGAGGTCCACCTACAACAACTTTTATTTTAGGCTCAATTTTCTTTAACATCTTAGTTAATTCTTTAGTTGCATATATTGAAGCAACATTTACAGAAAAACCTACTATATCGGGTTTAAGATCTAAAATCCTATCTACATATCCTTCTATGTATTTAAGATTGGAACTAAAAAATTCTTTTACATTATTTTCATTACACCAAAAAGATGTTTGTTCATTTGCCCATACATTTTTATATTCGTCTGTTCGATTATTATATAAATCGATGTTAATATCAAAACATTTAACTCTATAACCTTTTAATTTTAAATAACTTACCAGTTGCGCCAATCCTACAGGTGGTTCGTATACCCCCCAAACCGGAGGCTGTATCAAAATAATATTTAATTTAGACCTTTTTATCATGTAGATAAACCCTTTCTATATCCGGACTTTGCCAGTGACTAAGCCAAGTTTTTTCTCTACCTACCTCCATAAATCTCCAGCAATTACATTCTTCTACCTGACATGGAAGAGGTTCCTCTAATAGCTTGAATGTTTTATCTATAATATTACCTAAAGATAAACTGTGATCCCGACAGCATCTACTTACAGAACCATCGGGATGGATAAAACCGTAGTTTTGACCCATCCTGCATAATTTACCTTTAGTATTGCTTTTTTTCTCGGTGTTGTCGGTTTTAAAAGAAAGCGTATTTATATTACAATCATCTTTAAATATTCTAAAAAACTTTTTTTCTTCATCAGTATAGCCTAACGGATAATGTCTTCCTTGATATGTACCAATAAAGGGTTGTAGAACAAACTGAATTTTTTCTTCCTCTATGCGCTCTTTATAGTATTGCATATCAGGCAACAGTGGTGGCCAGGGAACAAAATTAACCATTACATCAAAACCAGCATTTTTTAATAATTTTAATTTTCTTAAAAAATCATCTAAATTGGCAAATTCTGGATGAAAGCTCGTTCCTATTTTTATATATTTAGGATTTATATATCTAATTACAGGTTCAGGTTCCCAGAAGAGATTTGTGCAAAGTTCAATAAAGTGGATTTTAGAAAGTTCTATTAT
>JAMWCN010000119.1 GCA_023819505.1 Candidatus Omnitrophota bacterium
ATTTTATAATGTCTGTTGACTTAAATTATAAAATAAATTATAATAATTTTTAAAAAGGAGGTAATAATGGCTCTCTTAAAGGAGAAGAAAAAAGAAATTATTAATAATTTTAAAACGCATCCTAAAGATACAGGTTCTGCTGAAGTTCAGATCGCTTTGCTTACAGAAAGGATTAACAATCTAACTGATCATTTTAAACGCCACCGTAAAGACTTTAATTCTCGGCGGGGACTTCTCTGCCTTGTAGGAAGAAGGCGCAGGTTACTTGAGTATCTGGAGCGTAATAATCGAAAGAAGTATTTAGAGATTATTGAAAAGTTAAATTTAAGAAAATGAGAAAAGAGATTCCATTTGGCAGAGAAAATCTTATCT
Organism: Candidatus Omnitrophota bacterium; assembly: GCA_023819505.1. GTDB lineage: Bacteria > Omnitrophota > Gorgyraeia > Gygaellales > JAMWCP01 > JAMWCN01. The sequence goes on from JAMWCN010000119.1 coordinate 373, forward strand.
TGGAGACGGGTAAATTTGCAAAACAGGCAAACGGTTCAGTTACTGTTCAGTACGGAGGAACGGTTGTCTTAGTAAGCAGTTGTATATCAAAACAGATAGAAGAAGATGTCGATTTTTTTCCTTTAACTGTAGAATATCAGGAGAAGACCTATGCGATGGGTAAAATCCCTGGAGGTTTTTTCAAACGTGAAGGCAGGCCTTCAGAAAACGAAATTCTTACCAGTAGACTTATCGATAGATCTATCCGACCGCTTTTCCCTAAAGGACTTCTGAATGAGGTTCAAGTGATGGCGATAGTCCTTTCTAGCGATGGTCACAATGATCCGGATATCCTCTCTATAATTGGTGCTTCAGTAGCTTTAGATATATCTGATATACCTTTCTTAGGTCCAATCTCTGCTTGTAGAGTAGGATATATTAAAGATGAGTTTATTCTTAATCCTATATACGAAGAATTAGATAATTCTGATTTAGATTTAGTGATTGCAGCCAACAAAAATGGAATTGTAATGTTGGAGGCAAAGGCAAATCAGATATCTGAGGAGCTCTTTATAAAGGCAGTAGAATTTGGCTACAGCCATCTAAAAGATATACTTTCTTTTCAAGAAGATTTCTCTAAAGAGAACCAAAAACCAAAACTTAAGCTAGAGTATAGAAAAAATAATTTATCTTTACAGGAAAAAATAGAAGCTTTGGTAGAGTCTAAATTAATTAAGATATATCAACTTCCTAAAAAGGAACAGCGTGAAGAAGAATTATTGATACTGATAGAGGAATTAAAGAAAAATTTTTCCCAGGAAGTTTTCACTGAGAAAGAATTGAAAGATGCTTTGGTGGAAGTAGAGAGAAAACAGATAAGGAACTATATCTTAAAGCATGGCAGACGCATAGATGGAAGAACTCCTGGTGAGATAAGACCAATTACCTGTGAAGTAGGGATACTACCACGTACGCATGGTTCCTGTCTATTTACAAGGGGTCAGACTCAGAGTTTAGCGGTAACTACATTAGGGACAGGAGAGGATAGACAGCTTATCGAAACTTTAGAAGGAGAAACTTACAAAACATTTATGCTCCACTATAGTTTTCCTCCATTCAGTGTGGGAGAAATCGCTCCTGTACGTGGTCCTGGGCGTAGAGAGATCGGACATGGTGCATTAGCAGAAAGAGCACTTTTGGCAGTTATGCCTAAAAAAGAGGATTTCCCTTATACGATAAGAGTTGTCTCAGAGATATTAGAGTCAAATGGGTCTTCTAGTATGGCTACTGTTTGTGCTGCTAGTCTATCACTGATGGATGCAGGTGTCCCTATCAAAGAGGCAGTAGCAGGGATCGCTTTAGGTTTAATTGAAGAGCCAGATCATACTTTGATCCTTACGGATATAACCGGTTTAGAAGATCACTTTGGAGATATGGATTTTAAGGTTGCAGGAACGAATAGAGGAATTACTGCGGTTCAATTGGATTTAAAGATCGAAGGTATCAAGATAGCTACTTTAAAGGATGCCCTCCAACAGGCAAAAGAGGCCCGTTCATTTGTATTGGAGAAGATGTCTGCTGTTTTAGAGAAACCTCGCCAGGAGATTTCAGTATACGCTCCACACATTGAAAAACTAAAAATAAATCCTGATAAAATCGGTGAACTTATCGGTCCAGGTGGAAAGACGATAAGGAAGATAATTAGTTCTACAGGGGTAACAATAGATATCCAAGATGATGGGAATATATTAATTGCCTCTTCAAATTCTAAAAATTCTTACCAGGCAATTGAATTGATAAAACAAGCTACAGAAGATATCGAGGTAGGCAAAATATATACTGCGAAAGTAAAACGTATTGCTAACTTCGGAGTTTTCTGTGAAGTCTTCCCAGATAAGGAAGGTCTTATCCATATCTCGGAATTGGCGGATCATTTTGTACGCAGGATAGAAGATGAAGTAAAAGTGGGAGAAGAGATAAAGGTGAAGGTGATTGGTATAGATGAGTTGGGGAGATTAAATTTAAGTAGAAAGCAAGCACTTAGAGATGAAAGAGAAAAGAGTAAGTGAGATAAAAGGTATAATTATTATGGCTTTGGGTCTAATTATTTTGGCAAGTTTAGTTTCTTTTAGTTGGTATGACTTAAGTCTTTTTAGTTTCTATCCCAACAGACCACT
>JAMWCN010000023.1 GCA_023819505.1 Candidatus Omnitrophota bacterium
GGATGTAACCTTCAGAATTAATGATTACCCCTGAACCCAAAGCAACCTGTTTATAGTGTCTAGGGGGTAGTTCTCCAAAAAACTCATCAAAAAACCTACGGAAGAAATCGTCCTCAAAAGGAGTGCCCTCAAAAGGATAACCAAAGTAGAATTTCTTTGTAGGAAATTCTTTAGTATATTCTGTACTTATAGAAACAACTGCTTTACCAACGGTGTTGGCAACATTGATAACCGCTTCCTCCAAAGAACTTATAGAATAATAACTTATGTCTTCTGTTTTAAAACTTTGACTGCGCAAATTAGGTAGGATATCGAATTTTATAGAAAGCGAAATTCCTAAAATTATTCCTACCATTAAGGGGAAAAATAAATAAAGAATCTTTCTTTTCATAATCTCACCTTACCCTTTAAGTTAAACTCAAAGTTTTTCTTGCCTCCTTTTCTATTTTATCTAAAAGAGCTGACTTTTCTTTTAAATACTTTAGGGCTTGTTCTCTTCCTTGACCTAACTTTTCTTCTCCAAAAATAAACCAACTACCTGATTTCTGAACTACCCCCAAATTAACTGCAGTATCTAATATACTTTCTGCTTTGGCAATCCCTTGATCGTGTAAGATCTCAAACTCTGCTTCTTTAAAAGGGGGGGCAACTTTATTTTTCACTACTCTACAACGAATCTTACCTCCGATAACCTGATCCGCTTCCTTTATAGGAGAGACCCTTCTTAGGTCCAATCTTACTGAGGCATAGAATTTTAATGCCCTTCCTCCGGGTGTGGTTTCAGGACTTCCAAATAAAACTCCTATTTTTTCTCTAATTTGATTTATAAATATCACACATGTCTTTGATTTGCTTATTGCTGCGGTAAGCTTTCTTAAAGCTTGAGACATAAGCCTTGCCTGTAGACCTACTTGTGCTTCTCCCATTTCTCCTTCGATCTCAGCACGCGGAGTAAGGGCAGCTACAGAATCAATCACCACCAAATCTACAGCGTTAGAACGTACCAATGTTTCTGTAATCTCTAAAGCCTGTTCTCCTGTATCGGGTTGGGAGATAAGTAGATCATCTAAATTTATACCTACTTTTTTTGCATAGGTAGAATCAAAAGCATGTTCTGCATCAATGAAGGCAGCTACCCCTCCCTTCTGCTGAACCTCTCTAATTACACTTAAAGTGAGAGTTGTTTTACCTGAAGCTTCTGGACCAAAAACTTCAATTACCCTTCCACGCGGAAGACCACCTACCCCTAAAGCAAGATCTAAAGATAAAGCTCCTGTAGGAATTACTTCTACATCTAATCTTACCTGAGAGCCCAACTTCATAATTGCGCCTTTTCCAAATTGCTTCTCAATCTGAGCTAAAGCTAACTCTAAGGCTTTCTTGCGTTCAGAATTATCCTTTTTTTGTTCTTTCATCTTTATTTCCTCCTTTTTAGAGTTATATTTTATAATCTTAATTTGAGGCTGTCAAACAAAAAAATAAAAGGATTGACAGGGAACTAAATTTATGCTAATTTTTAAAAAATATGGAAGAGATAGAAAAATTAAAAGAAGAGATAAATCGTACGCGTGCTGAGCTTGCTATACTCTATGAGATCTCTAATGCCTTACGTACCACTTTAAATCTTGATGAAATTCTCTATATAATCCTTACCGGCGTTACTGCTCATGTAGGATTGGGTTTTAATCGCGCGATGATATTTTTAGTAAATGATAGGGAGAATTTCCTTGAAGGAAAGATGGGGATAGGTCCGGATACCGCTGAGGATGCAAATAAGATCTGGACAAAAATACAACAGGAACAGATGGACTTAGATGACCTCATCAGCGCCTTTAAATCTTCTCAGAGCAGGATTGAATCAAAATTTGATCAGCAGGTAAGATCTTTAAGAATAGACCTAAGAGATAAAAACTCAGGACTCTTAGGACTAACAGTACAAGATGGTATGCTTCTTCATATAACTAAAGAAACTATTAAAAATTACGCTTCTGATCCTTTAGTACAGATACTTAAAACAGATGAGATGGTGGTTGTTCCTTTAAAGGCAAAAGATAAGGTAAATGGAGTAATCGTTGCAGATAATATCTTTACCCGTAAACCTATCACAAAAGAAGATTTAAGGATGCTTGTGATGCTTTCTAACCAGGCAGGGTTAGCTATAGAAAATTCCTATCTTTATGAACAAACTGTAATAAAAGCCCATACTGACTCTTTATCTGGACTGTGGAACCATGGTTATTTCCAATACCTCCTTCAGAATGAAATTAAAAAAGCAAAGAATGATAACTTACCCTTAAATATCATTATGATAGATATAGATGATTTTAAAACTTACAATGATAGTATGGGACATCAAGCAGGAGATATAATCTTAAAGGAAATATCAAAAATTCTTCGGGATCATTCCCGTAAGATCGACTATGTTTGTAGATATGGTGGTGAGGAATTTGTTATAATTTTACCTCAAACAGGTAAAAAAGATGCGATCTCTATTGCAGAGAGACTAAGAGAAAAAATTGAAATGCACCCTTTTGTCTATGCAGAAGTTATGCCTCAGCATAAAATAACTATAAGTGTAGGGGTAGCCTCTTTTCCTGAGGATGGAACTACAAACTCAGAACTTATTGCCTCTGCGGATAGAAGACTATACGAAGCAAAGAAAAGAGGAAAAAATCAAATCTGTAGCTCAGATATTATTCCTTAAGCCAATACTGGCTCTGCAGAAGATTTAGAATCTAGTCTCTTTTCACTAAATTTAACTGAAACAACTTTAGATACTCCTGTTTCTTCCATCGTAATTCCGTACATAACATCTGCATTAAGGAGCGTTCTTTTGTTATGGGTGATCACAATAAATTGAGTTACTTTTGAAAATTCATCTAAAAGATTCGCATACCTAGAAACATTTGCTTCATCCAATGCTGCATCTACCTCATCTAAGATACAGAAGGCAGATGGTTTTACTTTAAGTATAGCAAAGATTAAAGCAATTGCAGCTAAAGCCTTTTCCCCTCCTGAAAGCAAAGATATATTCTGAAGTTTTTTCCCTGGAGGTTGAGCAACGATCTCAATTCCTGACTCTAATGGATCAGTTTCATCGATTAAGAACAGAGAAGCATTGCCTCCTCCAAAAAGAAGGCGAAAATAAATCTTGAATTCTTCGGCAACATTTTTGAAAGTATCCAAAAATAATTTTTTAGCAGTACGATTTATCTTCTGAATCGCCTCCTGTAAAGATTCTTTTGCTTTAAGAAGATCCTGTTGCTGGTGGTTTAAAAAATCAAACCTCTTCTTTAATTCATCATACTCTTCAATAGCTACTAAATTAACTGAACCAAATGAATCTAACTTCTCTTTCAGTTGATTAATCTCTAATGCTAAATTATCGGGTTCTATATTATTTAATTCTTTAAATTCCCCAATCTCTAAATTGTAAAGCTGTTTTAATCTTTCTTTTATATTTAAGGACTTAAACTCAAGCTCCTGTATCTTCATCTTTATCCCATTAATTTGATTATTCAAATCTTGAATATTCTGTTGATAAACACCCAAAGATTCAACAAGTCCAGTCATACTTTTGCGGAACTGCTCAATTTTAAGCGAGGATGATTCTTGCTCTTTTAATTTGAGTTGCTTTTCCTTCAAAAGATTAGAACTGGAATCCATTAATCTCTCAATATCTATTCTTAAAGAGGTAATCTTTTCTTCGGAACTGTTAAGTTGATTATCTAATTCTTTAAAATAAGAGTTTATCTCTTTAAGATTTAGCTCTAAAGATGTAAGGGTTTTTTCTTCTTTAGTTAAGTTATCTTTTAAGGAATCCCTTTCAGCCTTTATACGGGTTATTTCTAATAAGCAGTTCTGAATCTCTAAATCTTTAGAGGATATATTTTCTGTCTCTTTCTGAATAAGCTCCTCATTCTCTTTATACTTACTTAAAATCTTAGACTGTTCCTCTTCAAGGCAACTACTTTTTTCTTCTATCTCATCTATCTCTTCCTCTACATCAGAAAGCTCTGAATCTATTATCTGTTGTTCTTCATTTAGTTTCTCTAACTGAGACTGCAAAATATCAAATTCTTTCTTTTTATCTGCAATAATTAACTCTAAATTGTGAATCTTTTGTCGATAATCCTCTATATTCGTATTATCTAATTCTATCTCCTTTGTCTTCTCGGATATAACTTTATTCTTTAGCTCTATCTCATTACCAATATTCTCTAACCTTAAATTAATGTCTTGGGTATCAAAATGGAATGGTTTTGCATCCGCAAACAATTTAAATTTTGTATCCTTAAATAATTTTTTATCTTGTTCTTCAGAAATTAATTTCTCCTTTATCTTTACTATCAAACCATCGATTTCTTCAAAAGGTAGCTTATCTATTAAAATAACTGTTTTTAGAGTATCTTTTATATTTTCATAATTTATTTTAAGATTCTCTAAAAATTCTTTTTGAGAAAATAAAGCGCATTTTTCTTTCTCCAAAGATAAAAGTTCGGCTCTGTAGCTGTCGAGTTTAGCTATATTCTCTTTAAGGATATTTTCTATCTCTTCTAGTTTATAAGTTGAGGTTCTGTATTCTTGTTCTTTAATCTCTAATTCTTTTTTTACATTCTCTAATTGTTCAGAAATCGGCTTTTTATCTTCATCCGTTTTTATTCTCTCTATATTTAGCCTCTTTTTTCTTAATTCTAAAACCTTTAACTTTGATTCAAGGTCAAGTATTTGATTTTTTATCTTTGTATCTAAACTACTTAACTCCAAAATCTCTTTCTTTGCCTGTTGGATATTATTTTGGGATTTCTGTTTAAACAGATTTAATTCCTCAAGATAGGCTTCTTTCCTGCTGATGAGGTTTTCTTTTTTATTCAAAATCTCTTTTAATTCTGTAAACTCCTTATTAAAATTAGCAATCTTTAACTGAGCATCTTTTAATTTATCATTTGTTTTTTCTATTTCCAAAAGTATCCTCTGTTTATATTCCTCTAATTCTTTTATCCTCTGTTGATTTAAATCTATAATTTGATTATTCTGCTGTATCTGATTATCTATATTAAGTATAGATTCTTTTATTCTGAAATTTTCCTCTTCTAATTCTTTTAGTTTATCTTCCTTATTTTTATTTTCTTCCAAAAGCTTCTGATACTCTTCTTCTAAAGAAACAGCCTTTTTTGTATGGGCTTCTAACTTTTCTAACCAACTATTTTTTTCTATATCTATTTTATTTAAATTAAATAAAGCAAAAATTCTTTCTTTTTCTTTTAATTCCTCAAATAACTCCTTATAACGTCTTGCCTTATTTGCCTGTCTCTCTAAGGAGTTGATTTGACGCTTTACTTCAGAAATAATATCATTTATCCTTAAAAGGTTACTTTCTGTCTCTTCCAATTTTCTTGTTGTCTCTTTCTTCTGAAGTTTATATTTTAAGATTCCACTTGCCTCATCAAAAATTATTCTTCTCTCTTCAGGTTTACTACTGATGATAAGGTCTACTTTCCCTTGCCCAATTAAAGAATATGAATCCAATCCTAATCCTGTACCTAAGATAAGATCGGTTATATCCTTAAGTCTTGCAGGATTATGGTTTAGAAAATATTCACATTCTCCTGAACGGAAGATGCGTCTGCTGATTACTACCTCCTTATCATCTATAGGAAATTTTTTATCTTCATTAGAAAGAACTAAAGAAACCTCCGCCATACCTAAAGGTTCTTTAGTATCTGTACCATTGAAGATAACATCCTCCATTTTAGAACCCCTTAATTCCTTTACTGATTGTTCACCTAAAACCCATTTTATCGCATCGAAGATATTGCTTTTTCCACAACCGTTAGGACCGACTATAGCGGTAATCCCTGGCTCAAAATGAAAGGTAGTGCGATTAAGAAAAGATTTAAAACCTATAAGTTCCAATCTCTTAAAATACATAACACCTCCTTTTTAAGATAAAGTTTGTGATTCTAACCAGGCATCAATTCTATCCTTTTTAAATCGCCACTGACCTACTAGTTTCACCGCAGGAATTTTCCCTTTCTTTAGCCACTCGTATATAGTACGTCTACTTACCCGTAAGTAGCTAGCTAATTCATCGATAGTTAATAATTTTTCTGGTATGGTCTTTTTCATAAAAGTAATTTATATTGTAAAAAAAAATAAAAATTTGTCAAGAAAATTTTAACATTTTTTTACATTATTTAACAAAAAAAATAATTTATATTCTAAAATTTACTAATATATGAAAATTTACGGAGATAATTTTAATGCAATAGTGGGATTAGAGAGAGGGACAAACTTAATCTCTTAAAGAACTCCTTTAAATTTTTTAGTTAGAGCAGGAACGATCTCAAACAAATCCCCTACCACTCCATAGGTGGCTATCTTAAAGATAGGAGCATCTGGATCTTTGTTTATAGCCACAATTATTTTTGAAGACTGCATACCTACCAGATGTTGGATCTGACCAGAGATTCCGCAGGCAATGTAAATTTTTGGAGAAACGGTCTTGCCAGTTTGACCTACCTGATGTGAATATGGCATCCAACCATTATCTACTGCAGCCCGCGAAGCACCTACCCCAGCGTTTAGGACCTTAGCCAAATCTTCCAATATCTTAAAATTCTCTTTAGAACCAACACCCCTTCCACCAGAAACAATAATATCAGCCTCAGATAAGTTTACAGTAGAACCTATCTCCTCAATTATTTCTAAGATTTTAGTCCTACCTTTAAGTAAAATCCCATCTATAGATTCCTCTATAATTTGACCCTTTCTTGTCCTGTCTTCTTTAGAACTAGCAAACACTTTATGTCTTACTGTAGCCATCTGTGGCCGGTGAAAAGGAGTAATGATTGTAGCCATAATATTTCCTCCAAAAGCAGGTCGTGTCTGAAGTAAAATTCTTTTTTCTAAATCTATATCTAAACCTGTGCAATCTGCAGTCAGACCTGTATATAACTTTACTGCTACCCTTGAAATCAAAGCCCTACCAATAGAGGTAGCTCCGCATAGGAATATTTCAGGTTTATATTTCTGAATTAAATTAATTAAAATATTAGTATAAGGTTCATCTAAAAAATTAACCAAACTTTCATCATCTACCACATAAACTTTATCCGCACCTCTATAGATAAGTTCTTTGGCTTTTTCTTTTATTTTAAAACCTAAAAGTACAGCACTTACTTCAGTATTTATTTTCTCTGCTAACTCTCTTGCTTTAGCTAAAAGTTCCCAAACTACCGGTTGGATTAAAGATTTCTTCTGTTCTGCAAATACCCAAATACCACAGTACTCATTAAGATTTACTTTTGTTAAGGTAGTCTTTTCAATTAAAATTGCCCCAAATTTACAAGAGTCAACACAGGCACCGCAGAGATTGCACTTACTTAAATCTATAATTGCTTTTTTATCTTGAATCTTTATTGCTCCAAAAGGACAGGTCTTTATACATAGAGAACAACCTGTACATTTTTCTAAAATTATCCTTATAGCCATATTTTTATTTAAGGTATCTCCTTCTTTAAAACAGAAAATAACTTTTCCACCACTTCTTCCGTTTCACCTTTAAAAATTACTCCTCCGCAACGTGAGGGAGGAGTAAATATTTTAATTACCTGTGTGGGAGAGCCTTTTAGTCCAATCTTTGTTTCATCTAAATTCAGATCTTTTGCTGACCACTTTAAGATATTTGTCTGCTTTGCTTTTAAAAGACCTCTTAGAGAAGGCAGGCGTGGTTCATTTATCTCCTTTACTACTGTAAAAAGGCAAGGTAAACTTACCAAAATAACTTCATAACCTTCCTCAGTCATCCTCTCTACAAAACAGGACTTCTCAGTTATCTCTTTAATCTTTTTTACATAAGTAACTTGAGGTATATCTAAATGAGCTGAAATTCCAGGGCCAACTTGCGCAGTATCTCCATCAGAGGCTTGCTTTCCACAGAGGATAATATCAAAACTTCCTAATTTTAAGATTGCTTTAGAGAGAGTGTAGCTAGTTGCCCAGGTATCACTACCTGCTAAACTTCTATCTGTGATAAGAATTGCTTCATCTATTCCCATCGCAATTGCCTCTCTTAATGCTTCCTCTGCTTGAGGTGGACCCATAGTAATCACGGTTGTTTTTGCACCGTATTTCTCTTTAATACGTACTGCCTCCTCAATCGCATACATATCAAAAGGATTAATGATAGATTTTATTCCTTCACGGATTAGGGTATTCGTTTCAGGATTGATTTTTACTTCTGTAGTTTCAGGTACCTGTTTTATACAAACGATAATATTCATTTTTGATTATTTAGCTAACTCTTTTATCAACTGCAGAAAAATAATATTTCTCTGTATCTGATTAGTTCCTTCGTAGATCTGAGTGATCTTGGCATCGCGCATATACTTCTCTATAGGATAATCACGCATATAACCGTATCCACCAAATATCTGAACTGCATCGGTAGTTACACGCATCGCTACATCAGAGGCAAAAAGTTTTGCCATCGCTGATTCTTTAGAAACAGAGGTATTTCCATTATCGATCATGCGAGCTACCGCATAAACTAAGGCACGCGCAGCTTCAACTTGAGTAGCCATATCTGCCAACATCCATTGAATTCCTTGAAAACTGGAAATAGATTTTCCAAATTGCTGTCTCTCTTTAGCATATTTCAAAGCTAAATCCAAGGCTCCCTGGGCAATCCCTACTGCCTGAGCAGCCACACCTGGACGAGAGACATCGAATGTCTTCATAGTAATAATAAAGCCCAATCCTTCTTTACCTAAAAGATTTTTTTCTGGAACTTTACAGTTATCAAATATAAGTTCTCTCGTTACAGATGCTCTTATACCCAATTTTTCCTCTTTCTTCCCAAAATTAAAACCAGTTGTCCCTTTCTCCACAATAAAAGCAGAGGCTCCTCTGGGACCTTTTGTTTTATCGGTCATAGCAATTACTACATATATATCTGCTTCACCACCATTGGTGATAAAATGTTTTATCCCATTTAAAACATAATAGCCATCCTTTTTTACCGCAGTAGTCTTTATACTAGAAGCATCTGAACCTGCTTCAGGTTCGGTAATAGCAAAAGCAGCCAGTTTTCCCCCTTTTGCTAAATCAGGAAGGTATCTTTCTTTCTGTTCTTTATTTCCATATAGAATTATAGGGAAAGTTCCTAAAGCAGAAGCAGCGTAACAAACCGCTATCCCTCCGCAAGCACGGGAAAGTTCCTCTGTAGCAATACATAGATCAAGAACACCTCCTATATTTTTACCTTCAGGAAGATTTAAGAGTCCACCGTACTGTTGGGGGATAAATATACCAAATAGATCCGATTGAGCCAAAATCTTAATTATCTGCCAAGGAAATTCTTCCTTTTCATCGAGTTCTTTGGCTACAGGAGCAATTTTCTCTTCCGCGATCTTACGGCAGAGTTCTTGAAGTAACTTTTGCTCATCGGTTAAAAGATAATCCATAGAACTTTCTCCTTTCTTAAAATTTATAATTTCTTTAGCATAGCTATCTCTTTACAGTTGGGAAACTTAGGACATCTTATACACTCTACCCAAATTTTCTGAGGCAATCTTTTATGCGAGATCTCTTTAAATCCAAATCGTTTAAAAAACTTTGGTATATAAGTGAGAACAAATATATACTTACAACCTAAATCTTTTGCCTCTTTAATACAAGCCCTTACCAACTGCGTACCTATACCTTTTCTTTGGAATTTTTTCTCCACCGCCAAAGATTTAATCTCCGCAGTATCTTTCCAGCTAATATGCAAAGCTACGCAACCTATAATTTTTCTATTCAAATCATATACCCAAAAATCTCTTAAGTTCTCGTATATCTCGTTAAGAGAGCGCGCTAGCATAAGGTCCTGATGAGCAAATCTATTGATAATCTGCTGAATCCTTAAAACATCCTTTATAGAAGCTTTTCTTAACATATCTTTAAATATGGGTGCGTTTAGCTACTACTACAATTCCAGATTCGGTAACAAAAAATCTCTTTTTATCCTGTTCCAGATCGTATCCAATAACTTCACCTTTAGGGATATCTACATCCTTATCCACGATGGTACGCCTTATTTTAGCATACCTTCCTACATTTACTCCCTCCATTAATATAGAATCGTAAACTTCAGAGAAACTATTTATCCGTACATTATAAGAAAGGATGGAACGCTTAACCCTTCCTCCGCTGATGATACAACCATTAGCAATTAAAGAATCTAAAACTAAACCAATCCTTCCTGTAATCTCATCTCCTGCAAAAACAGTTTTAGCAGGGGGAAACTGCTCCTGATATGTGCGGATCGGCCAGTCTTTATCGTAAAGATTAAAGAGAGGTTCAACTTGAACTAAATCCATATTCGCCTCATAGTAAGCATCGATAGTTCCAATATCACGCCAGTATTTTGCTTCCTTTTTATTCTCATCTACAAAATTATAACCGTAGATGCGGTATCCTCTCTTAAGCATCTTTGGTAACATATCCCGACCAAAATCGTGAGTGGAACTGGTATCTTGGCTATCCTCCACAAGCAACTGTTTTAAAACCTCGGTATTAAAGGCGTATATTCCCATAGAAACATACACCTTATCTTTATTCAATTCCTCCAATTCACTACTCGATGGCTTTTCTTTAAATCTTATTAACCTGAAATTATCATCAACCTCTACCATACCTAAATTGCTCGCCCTTTCTTTCTCCACCTCTACTATACCTATAGTTAGATCTGCAAGGGTTTTACGATGATAATCAATCATCTGGTAATAGTTCATCTTATAGATATGATCTCCTGCTAAGATCAATACTTCATCAGGTTTTTCCTCATCAATTGTATAAAGATTCTGAAATATCGCATCCGCAGTCCCTAAATACCAACTCTCACCCACCCTTTGCTGTGCAGGAAGTAATTCAATAAATTGGCCTAACTCTGAAGGTAGAATATTCCAGCCTAAACGGATATGTCTCTGCAAAGATGCAGATTTATACTGTGTAAGTATAAATATACGCCTTAGTCCCGAATTAATGCAGTTACTTAAAGTAAAATCAATAATCCTATATATCCCTCCAAAAGGAACTGCAGGTTTTACCCTATCACGCGTCAGGGGCCAGAGTCTTTCTCCTTTTCCTCCTGCCATAATAAAAGTAAGAACTTTGCGCATCATCTTAATAATATCCCTTGCAATCCTTTTCTTATCATCATTATACCGATGGAAGCCAGAAGTATATAGGTAATTTTAGAAAATGCCCTTACCCCGGATACACCCATAAATCTGATGATCATATCTGATTTAACCATGGTAAACCAGGCAATAAACATATTTATAATTAGAGCAAAGAATGTGGGAATAATCCCAAATGTATCTACCATCATCAAAATGGTAGTAAGAACTGCTGGCCCTGTAATTAGAGGTGTTCCTAGAGGAAAGATCCCCACATCGCGTTCATGCTCTAAAGAAGTCAGAAACTTTGTTCTTCCCCCGAGCAGAAGATTTATTGAAATTACTAAGATAAGTAGTCCTCCTGCAATCTGAAAATCTGCTACACTTATACCGATAAATCTTAAGATCGGCTTTCCCACAAAAACAAAAATAATAGCAATTAATGTGGCAGTAGTTACCGACTCTGTTATTACTCTTTGTCGCTGTTTATTATTCATCCCCTCTACCAAAGAAATAAAAAGAGGAATATTACCCAAGCTATCTACTGCTACAAAAATAGGAATAAAAGTCAATATAAGTGATTCAATAAATTTAAGCATAGTTATTAATTTATTAAAACTTCATAAATTTTATCAGTTATTTTATCAGCAATAAATTTATGTCCCTTAATACTAAAATGAACATCGCCCTCAAAAAACATCTCATGCCAGTTATGCTGACTTTTGAATTCAGGAATAAGATTTATAAGTGGTATATTGGCTTTCTGACAAAAATCAAAAATGGCTTTCTCCAAAAGAGTAATCTCATCATAAGGCATATCTTTGATTACTGCTTCTCTATATTTAAACCATTTTCCAAAATAATCACTTATTTTTTTATAATAATCTTTATCTTCTTTTGTGTATAATAAAGTTGGTGGAGGATATATAGTTATTATAAGTTTAATTTTATTCTCTTTACAAAGTTCATTGATTTTATTCAAATAGAATAACAAAAACTCCATTCCCTTCTTAGCCCAACTATTCAGACTAAAAGAGTCCATGAACCAACTGTAACGTAATTCTTCCCTTCGTATTCTACCTGCAAATTCTTTTTTATTTGTAATTTTTCTATAGTGTTTAATTTTTTATCAAAGATTATAGATTTAAGGCAAAATACACAATCTTTTAACCATCTTATTAATACAAAATTATTAATAAAAAATAAAGTTATTTTATTATATATCAATATATTGAATTTATAAAAAGAGTAATGAATCTCGTCTTGAACATCAGAAAAATCAGGAAAAATTACTACCATATCTGTCTTATATCCATCTCGGATAAAATGTTTTAATCTTAAGTATTCTAAATAAGGACAGAACGAAACTGTTCCTCCATTCAAAACCTCTACGCTAAGACCTTTTTTGAATAAATTTTCCTGAACTATACGGGTAAAATTATCTGGCTAGTTTATACCATAACCCTCAACATAAGAATCACCCAAGAAAAGTATCCTCTTTGAATAATCAGTCTGTTTTTTTATTATATTATTGGGCTTTACATCCCTAAAACCTAAAGAATTGGTAATAAGACAATAATGTTTATCACCTCTTAAAAAATGTATATTTAAAAACGCCCTTCTCTTATAATATACTTCTGTTGTATCGTATATAATACTAAAATCCTCACTGTATTTTTTTCTTAATCTATATTCAGCAATTAATAAAATTGTTATAAATATAAAAAAATACTAATATTTTTTTGTTATAACAAAACATTTCAACTTCAAGCTCATTATATAAGTTTTTATATTATATATCAGACTATCCTGTTTCGCAATATTTTTGTATTTAAGGAATCATTTAATATCCACTTTATTTATCAAAAATAGACACAAGAAACTCGTCAAAGAAGAAATTACAATTAACCACCTAAGTCCCACTACAGGATATAGAATTGCTCCAGAAAATCCACTGACACTTCCAGCTAGATTACTGACACTGCATAAAAAAGCAAAGGATGTTGCCTCCAGTCCCGCAATTGTATTCCTTGCCATAAAATCCAAAACCATCACAAAAATAAACATTCCCACAACACTATATACAATGTTATATATTACTGCGCTAACCGGTGTATAATAAAGATAACTAAGAGTTGTAATTGCTCCTAAAAATACGGAAAAAAATAACCACTTTTTGATCTTTATCCTTTGACTAAAGCGATAGTAAAATAATGCTCCGATTATTTCACATAATGAGCTTAAAGTAGCCATAAAACCAATCCATAACTTACTCCATTTAAATACATCGCGCTGGATGAAAAAAAGAGGTGTACCAAATGAAGGAGAGTATTTATAGAGAAAGATAAATAAAGCTACTATCAAAAGATCTTTGTGAGAAAATAACTTTTGCATATCTCTTTTAAAATCCCGTTTTATTTTGAAGACATTTTTTTCTTTATAAAAGAAGGCAATCACCCCGCAGATAATATAAAAAGGAACCAGACACAAGAAAGCAAATTTATAATCCCACCTCTGTGCAATATAACCACCACTGATTCCAGCAATAATACTTGCAACCGATAGGGATATCCACTGCACACTTTGAATTCTTCCCGTAGCAGAGAGTTCTTTACCTTCCACACACATAATTCCATCAACACTTACATCTCTGAATGCAGAATTTGAGGAATTTAATAGAATAAGGAGAATAATAATAGGAACAGCTAAATTAAAAAATCCCAAAATAAAGACAGAGATAATATCTAATAAAAGAGCTATATATATCCAAGTCTTTTTAGTAAAGAATCTATCGATAATATAACCGATAATAGGTTTAACTAGCCAAGCAAAAGTAATAATACTTCCTAAAAACATAATTTTCTCTGCTGAAAATCCTAAATTTTCTTTAAGATAATAGAATAGCGCCTGAGAAGGAAGGGATTCTATCCCCTGTATGAAGTAAACACTACTACTTAAAGCAAATATCCAAAATAATCTTTTATTACTCATTTTAATATAAATAAAGCACTACCCTTTAGTTTAATAGAGATAGCTTATTCTTTTAAAAATTTAATTATTCTTTAACAGGGGCTTTCTCTGAAGAAAGAGGAGGAATTTCTGTATGGATGGTTTCTTTTTTAGTTTTAAATTCCTCCATTAAAGATTTACTTTTAATAGCAGAAAGAAATGCTAAAGTTAAACATGTACACATAAATATTATCGCTAATATTGTGGTGGTACGGGTCAAAAAAGTACTCGTTTTAGGTCCAAATAAAGACTCAAATCCTCCTAAACTTTCGATAAGTCCTCCTCCTCTGCCCCTTTGAATAAGAATAACGA
>JAMWCN010000024.1 GCA_023819505.1 Candidatus Omnitrophota bacterium
AAAATATAAGAGGGTTTGTTGAAATAATCAAGGAGCCTTTTAAAACAGATCGGTTTTAATGTGGGAATCATATTTAAACCTATGAGGGCCTCTAAATCTTCCATAATTTTTAAATAACAATTTTAAGTATTTTCTCTACTACCTCATCTATAGAAATATCGGAAGTATCAATAGTGATATCTGCTTTAGCATAAAATGGCGCTCTTAATTTAAGGAGTGATTCAATCCTCTCTTTTGGATCAGGGGTATTAAGTAATGGTCGATGGGAATAACCTTGAGTACGTTTTAAAATTACCTCTGGCCTTGCAATTAAACAGATAATTTTTCCTGTCTCTTTCATAATCCGAATATTATCCTCATCTATTACAATTCCTCCTCCACAGGCAACTACAAAATTTTTCTCTTTTGAGACTTCTTTTAAAACTTCTTTCTCTTTACGCCTAAAATAAGGTTCCCCTTCTTTTGCAAATATATCCACAATCGTTCTTTTCTCCCTCATCTCAATTAACTCATCGAGATCTATAAAATGCCAACTTTTCCTACGCGCTAATTCCTTACCCACAGCGGTTTTCCCTGTACCCATAAAACCAACCAAATAGATATTATCCATCCCTATTTTAAAAGACGAATAAAAAATTTAGTTCTCACTTATATTTTACGGATACTCTTTAGGTAATTTTTGAAGGAGACCTTTATCTGAAAGAGATTATCGCTTCCGAATTTTTCCAAGAAAGCATCAACGATTACATAAGCAACATTATTTTCCGCAATTACGCCGGCAGACTCTACCGCACATATATCCGAGCGCTCTATATCTGCTTTTGCCTTCTTCTTTGTAAGGATATTTACTGAATCTAAAGGATTCCCCAATGTAGAGATGGGCTTCATACAGGCACGGATAACTATATCTTCACCGTTTGATAATCCTCCTTCAAGACCCCCTGCGTTGTTAGTTTTTCGGAAATAACCTTTTATCTTGTTATAGTATATTGCATCATGAACTTCCGAACCAAACTTTTGAGCATAACCAAAACCCAAACCGAACTCTACCGCTTTAACTCCAGGAATAGAGATTATAACCTGTGCTAACCTAGTATCTAAGCGTCTATCCCAATGAACATAACTTCCTAAACCTGGAGGAACTCCTTTTGCTATCACTTCAAAGATCCCTCCTAAAGTATCTTTTTTTTCTCTTGCCTCTTTTATCTTTTCTTTTATAAGAGAAATTTTGTTTTCTCCTCCAATTGATAAGATTTTACTTCTTATAGAGATACCGAACTCCTTTAAGAATATTTTACATACCGCTCCTACTGCTACCCTTATTGCGGTTTCCCTCGCTGAAGCACGCTCCAATACATCTCTTACATCTTTAAAACCATACTTTAAAACACCTGCCAGATCCGCATGTCCTGGACGAGGGCAAAATCGAGGAGGCAATTTCTCTATACTGAAATCTCTATTCTCAATCAAAAGCCCAATGGGAGTGCCTAAACTTATTCCTTTCCTTAAACCAGAAAGGATAATTACCCTATCTCTTTCTATCTGCATACGCTTACCTCTGCCGAATCCCTTTTGTCTTCGAATCAACTCTCTGTTGATCTCTTTCTCTTCAATCTTTAAACCTGCAGGAATACCTTCCAGTATTGCTAAAATTGCTTTACCGTGGGATTCCCCTGCAGTTAGAAACCTTAACATTTCTCACCTCACTTTTATTTTATGTTTTCTTTTAAAAATTCAACTAATTTTTCTCTATCTTCTCCAGCCATAAATTCAAAACAACCTGCAATTTCATAAGTAAAATTGGAAGGTAGCTGATCTGTTTCAGAGATTTTTAATGTAGCTACCCTTAAGATATTTATAACTGTATCTATGGGAGTCTGTTTTAGATATATTTTTAAAGCTAAACTTGTATCTATAGGCAGAAATATTAAAGAATAAAAAGAAATCCCACCATAACTTATATCTTTGGCTCTGACAAAGAATGTCTTTCCGTGATAATAAAAAGATATATCTAAATTTGTAGGAACCCTGATGTACTCTCTGCGCTCTGGACCACTGTAGCCTTTTGTTTGAATAAACTCGGAGGTAGTTTTTAATTTTACTAAATCTTTTGGATCTAAATATGCTTCCTTTAATTCCTTCAGTTTTTCTCCTAAGTAGCGATTTATTGCCTCATTTATCTCCGTATAGGTACTGATAAAAACTTGGATATCGCAATTGGTGATCTGCTCTAACATCTGAATTACACCCTCATTTAAAGGATCAGCCATTGCTACAGTTAAGACATCACCTACTTTATCTACGGGCAAAAGGGTATAAATCTTAATCCATTTTAAAGGAATGAGATTTAAAACATCCGAAGGGATTTCGTAGTTCTTTAAAGGTAGGTAGGCAAAATTATACTGATTAGATAAACACATAGCAATATCTAATTCTGTAGCAAATCCTAAACAGATAAGGTGTTGACTTAAATAACCTCCTTTCTTTTTCTGCTCTTCTAAAGCGATATTCAACTGTTCTAAAGTTATGATCTTGCGTTCGATCAATAGCTCTCCTAACTTTTTCCTCACTGTTCTTACCAGTACCATTATTCTTCCTTCCAGAGACCTTTTCTTTGTTCTCTGGCCTGTCTGGCTAATTCTAAAAATAGGTCCTTATATTTTACATTAGGAGGGACAGTCATTATTTGGGCATAACCTTCCTCTAAAATCTTTGCATTTATAAAAGTGCCATCATCCTTTAAATAAACATAAGCTAACAAGCGATTGTAGCGATCATATTTTTCTACATCAAACTCTAAAGTTACTCTTTTTCCTTCTACCAATTTTTTTAAAAATTCATAAGAGGCTTTACCTAATCTTTTTATAGTTGCGACATCTTTTTTTGTACGGTATGAATCCCTAAAGAGTTTTTCAGATTCATGCATCTCAGGAGCATCTATACCGATAAGACGGACCCTCTCACCGCTTTCTAAAACTAAAGTATCTCCATCAACTACTCTTGTTACTCTTATATCTGCATAATTATAACTCTTGCCAAAGGGGAAAGAAAATTTAACACCTTCAGAAGAAAATCCCACATGGAATTTATTCTCAGCAGCAAAAGAATAAATAGAGATAACTAAAAACAATACCAACAAGATTAGAATCTTCTTCATATTTTTTTAGAAATAATCTTTATCCCTAAAATTATTACTAATATAACATAAATTAAACTTATAATAAAGATTATTTTATGGTAAAGTAAAAAATTTAAAATCTCTGTTGGCTGTTTAAATACCACCAATCCCAAAGAGGCAAGGATAAATTGAAGCCAATATATTCTAAGAGGAGAACCCAAAACTACTACTAAAAGATAACTCTTAAATTGAATAGGACTTAGACCCATAAATAGATCCATAAATCTAAAAGGAACAAAAGGGGTTATCCTTAAAAGAAGGAGCCAAAAAAAGCTTTTCTTTCTTTCCAAAACAGTTCTACAGGAACTGATCTTCTTCTTAAATAATTTTTTTTCTACAAACTCCCTTCCTAAAATACGACTAAAATAAAATAGAACTACTGCATTTATCGTCTCAGCGAAAAATACAAGCATTGTACTTATCTCTGCACCAAATATTATAGCAGAGACCAATCTAAATATATCCTTAGATAACCATACAAAAAAAGTAATTACCACATAGAGGATAACAAAAACTATAGCCGCTATAAAAGGATTGAATCTTTTAAAATATACCTTTAAATCCTCAAAATCAAATTTTAAAACCTTTCCCAGAGAATAAAAAATAACCAAAATCAGAATAAATATCAAAAATTTTATTATTTCCTTCCTCATCTGACCTCTGTTAGAACTTTTAAGGCGATTTTTTCTCCCAAAATTTCTTTTACAGTCTTAAAAGGAGCTTTCTTTAGATGGTAAAGATTTTTTATCCCTGCTTCAAATAATCTGCGTGCACGCACCCGACCAATCCCATGTAAACTCACTAACTCTAAAAGCTCCTCCTTCACTCCATAATTAAGCCTCCATCTTAATTTTTTAAAGAGACTGCAGAACTCCTTAAATTTTAAAAGCTTAGCTATCTCTATTAGAGAATAAACTAACCAATCAATAATTTCCAATTTACTGTGGAGCTCTCCAGGGGTAATCTGAAACTCTTCAAAAAGCTGTGATTCTTCTGCTTCATTTATCCATGCAAAGAAACATAAGGCAGTTTTTATACTCTTTAAAAATTCCTCATAATTCTCATCCCAAAGTAAAGGAATGTCCATAAGGATCTTATCCTTATAGAGGTTAACCGTATCTTGAAGTATTTCCAAATCCTTTGCTCTTACATTTAAATTGGGTTGCATCTCATCGCAGTAGCAGAGAGCTTGTAATATACCAAATTCTGAAATCCCTAAATCCTTTGCTAACCTTAGAGCCTCTATTAAAAAATTGGCACTTTTTGGATCGATGTATAAGGAAGTTATCCTTTTACCTAAAAAAGTAGCCTCTAAATTATTTGCTTTTCTTTGAATGAAATTCCAACTCTCTAAATCGTAAAGTATCTTGGTAAGTTTATCTTTAAGAAAAGATAAATCCTTATACTGAAAGCCAAAAAAACTTAAAGCAAAAAAATCCAAAAGTCCCTCTAAAGATGAAGCGATCTCTGAAGCAATTAAAGCTAAACTGTGGATACGCAAACTTTTCTCTTGGGAAAGTTTTGACTCTATTTTCTCCGGCTTTCCCAAAATATACTTTTTAATAAGCCTATTTTTGTCCTCTTCGGATTTTGCGATAATCACTGCCTCCCCAAAACGATCATATTGAGGTCTACCAGCTCTTCCTGCAAATTGTTTATATTCTAAGACAGGTATCTCCAACGAACCCAAACCCGAATAATAGCGTTTTATATCTCTAATTAAAACTCTAAATGCAGGTAGATTCACTCCCAATGCCAATGTAGGAGTACAGCAGACTACTTTTATTAAACCTTTGCGGAAGTTATCTTCTATTAAAGCCTTCTGTTTAGATAGTAGTCCTGCATGATGAAATGCTACTGCTTTCTTTACCACCTCTGCTAACTTCCGACACTGTCGGGTGGGTGTGGATAATTGATTAAGGATATCTTCTGATAGTTTTTTAAGATATCTTTTTTCTTCTTCTTTTAAATATTCACTTACAATTTTTGCTAATCTCTCAGTGAGATTTTCAGCTATTCTCCGTGTGGATACAAAAACAAGAAGTTGTTTGTTCTTTTTCTTTATTGTATCTTTAGTAATTGCTTCCTCAACAGAAATACTCTCTAAAGTTAAAGACCTCTTTTCCAAAAAATATAACCTTGAATTGAAATATATTCCTTCATAGAGTTTAACAGGTCTGAAATCGCTTTTAACCACCTCTGCTTTTAACCAATCCGCCAATTCTTCCACATTGGTAATAGTAGCAGAAAGCCCCAAAAACTGTGCGTAAGGAATGTATTTTTTTAGAAGGGTGATAATTATCTCTAAAGTAGGGCCCCTTCCTGAATCATTAATAAGATGGATCTCATCCACAATTACCAACCCTACTTCAGAAAGCCAGTCTATACCATGACGCAGTAACGAATCAAGTTTTTCTGAAGTAACTACGATAAGCTGATAGTATCTTAAAGCAGGCTCATATGAATCCAGTTCTCCCACAGAAATGGCGATCTTCATTTTATCACCGAAGAATGTCCTGTAATAATGATACTTTTCAGAAGCTAAAGCTACCAGAGGGACGATATAAAGAATTTTTTTAGAAGTAATAAAATTTTTAATGATACCTAAGGTGGCAATAAAGGTCTTCCCCGAAGCAGTAGGAGTGGCGATAACTAAATTTTTCCCTTGAAAAATTCCTTTTTTAATTGCCTCTTCTTGAGCAGGATAAAGCTTCTTTATTCCTTCCTGCTTAAATTTCTTGATAAATCCTTCAGGGATATCTCTTATAGATTCAATCCGCATAATTTTATTATAACAAAAATATATATTTTTTTAAAAAAATGTTTTATAATAGAAAGAAATAAGATGTATAAAAAAATATCTTTATTATTTATTTCCATCATTTTCTCTTTTCTTCTGGGAGAAATATTGGTAAGGATATTTAACTTAGGCCCGAAGGTTATTCCGATTACATACTGGAGATTTGTAGATAATCCCAAATTAGTATACGAAGAGGTACCTTATACTCACAGCAGCTCAGGAGACCTGCGAAATAATTTAGGTTTTAAGGACTCTGATTTTATAAAAGATAAACCTAAAGATCTTGTGAGGATTGTGATGTTAGGCGATTCTATTACCGAGGGATATCTAGTAAAATGCCCTAAGACCTTTTCGGATATTCTGGAGATAATGTTAAATAAAAAAGAATCTACCAAAGGAAGTAATTTAAGATATGAGGTGATGAACTTTGGAGTTATAGGATATAATCTGGAAGCAAAGATTGAAACTCTAAAAATTAAAGCCATACATTATCAACCTGATATCGTAGTGTTAAATTATTTTCATGACGACCTCCAGCCGCTTTCGAATTTCCAGGCAATGATTTCAAGTGAAAGCCCTCTCACTGACAGACAAAAGAATTTCATTCTTAATAGATATGTCCGAGATAAATATTCTTTATTCAAAAATATATTATACAGATCAAGATTATTTATCCTTTTAAAAGAGGGTTTATTTAATAGAAAAAAAATGTCCTGGAATAAAGCTTTAGATATTCTTAAAAAGCCAGATCCTCGATATAAAAAGATAATCTGGCAGGGTTTTCTTACAATAAAAAAATTACAAAATCAGCATAATTTTAAATTTCTCATCTGCTTACATCCGGATTTAATCCATGGATATGATGAAACAGTCAAAACTGTTATTGAGTTTGCAGAAAAATTCAGGTTTCCCTATTTTTATATGTGGGATTACTATAAAAGCAAAGTAGAAGATATGCATTTTTTACAATTAGAACCTTATTCTCCTGATAGAGCACATCCCAATGAACTTGGACATATGATCATTGCCGAGGCAATCTTTAAAGAATTAAAGAAAAATAACTTTATTGATTAGGAATCTATAAATGGAATATGACCGTTTTCAGAAAGAGGCAATCAAGTATATAGAGCAGGGATACTCTGTAGTTGTCTGCGCTCCTACGGGTAGCGGAAAGACAGCCATTGCTGAATACATAATCCAAGAGTCTATAAAAAATGATCGTAAAGTAATCTATACCGCACCCATAAAGGCGCTCTCTAATCAAAAATTCCGCGATTTCAGTAATCAATTTAAAGAAAAGATTGGTATCCTTACCGGTGATGTCTCTATAAATCCATCCGCTCCTATATTAATTATGACAACGGAGATATTCAGGAATAAAATTCTTACCAGACCTGATGAATTAAAAAATTATTACTGGGTAATCTTTGATGAAGTCCACTATATAGATAATGAAGAAAGGGGAACAGTTTGGGAAGAAGCGTTGATGTTTTTACCTAAACATATGAATATCTTGTGCCTATCTGCTACCATCCCCAATATAGAAGAATTTGCCTCCTGGATTGAATCTATCCATCAGAAACCTTTAAAGGTAGTAATTGAAGATAAAAGACCTGTTCCTTTAAAATTCTTCTTTCAATGTAAGAATGAAATTGTGGAGAATATAAATGGATTAAAAAAACTGCTCTATTTAAAGAAAGAGCATAAGCCGAATAAATTATTCAGTCTTATAAAGTATCTACGCGATACAGATAAGCTTCCCTGTATATATTTTGTTTTTGGAAGAAGAAAAGCCGAAGATTTAGCCTTTGAATTATACAGTTTTGATTTCTTAAAAAAAGATGAAAAACAGAAGATAATCTCATTGTATAATGAACTCTGCGAATGCTTTAATTTAAAAGGAGAAGAATCTACATCTAGACTCTCCTATCTTATTCCCAAAGGGATCGCTTACCATCATGCGGGAATGCTACCTACTTTAAAAGAGGTTGTAGAACAACTTTTTACCTCTCGCCTAATTAAAGTGATCTTTACCACCGAAACTTTTGCTTTAGGAATAAATATGCCTGCCAGAACCGTTGTTTTTGATGAATTGCATAAATTCTATGGTAAATATAGCCGCTTATTGAAAGTAAGGGATTTTTATCAGATGGCAGGAAGAGCAGGAAGAAGGAATTTAGATAAAGAGGGATTTGTATCTTTGCGGATAAATCCTGGGCGTATAAATTTAGAGGAGATAAAAAGACTCCTTTACGGAAATCCTGAAGAGGTAAAGAGTCAATTCAATAGCTGTTATGCCACACTTTTAAATCTCTATGAGTGCTATAAAGAGAAACTTTTAGACATCTATCCTTTATCATTACATTACTTTCAATCCTCACCTCATAAGAAGAAAGAAGCCTTAAGACTTATAGAAGCAAAATTAAATTTACTTAAGGAATTAGGGTATATAAAAGATCAACAGCTTAGCCCTAAGGGAAAATTTGCCTCTTCTCTTTATAGTTATGAACTTATATTAGCAGAACTCTATAAAGAAAATATCTTAGAAGAATTAGATGAATTTGGTTTGGGAGTTTTAGCAACCGCAGTAGTATTTGAACCGAGGAAGAATCAACGCATTTTAAAAATTTCACGCAACAGTCAGAAGATAAAAGAGATCTGTCTTCAAATAATGAAGAGAATAAAACAGAAAGAGATACATTATCGGATTTATCCCTTCAGTAAAGAACCTTACTTCCATTTAGCCAGTTCCACAGAAGCCTGGCTAAGGGGAACTGAATTTAATAAAATCTTACAATTTACCGATACAGATGAAGGCGAACTTATCCGCTATTTTAGGATGGCGGTCCAGATCTTACGCGAAATAAAAGAATCTACCCTTTCTTCCTCCCTTTTAAAAGAAAAAGTTTCTAAAGTAATTAGGGTTCTTAATCGAGACCTTGTAGATGCAGAGAAACAATTAAGATTAGCCTAAAATTTTATCAAATTCTTCAACGCTTATTGCAGGAGAACTGCTAAAAGAGATACCTGTTAATTTTGTAATTGCTACTGAAGTTTTAACCGCTTCTTCTATCCCAGGGAAATCTACCACAAAGGCTAAATCGTAATTCCCCAGTAATGCGAACATAGAATTAACTTTACCGTTTGCTTTCTTAATAAGTTCTATTACCTTTTGGGTACGCTCCTTCTTTATACCTTTTATAGCCTCCAATGAATATTTACCCAACATTAAAAATTTCATATTTTATCACCTCCTTTCTTTTTACGATATCGAAGATAATCTAAAAGGATCCTTTTATGATCAAAAGCAAGTTCTTTATCTCTTATCTCCTCCAATTTTACTAATTCTATATTACAAGCATCATCTCCCGCTTTTGGTTTGCCTTTAGTTTTAGCGATGAATACCGTTCCTACGGTATGGAAACGTGGATCCCTGGTAGGATCGGAATAAGTATGAAATTGAATTAACTCTTTTACATCTAAAGCTGTCTCCTCCTTCACTTCCCTCTTTATTGCCTCTTCAAGACTCTCTCCGTAATGCACAAAACCACCTGGTAAAGCATAACCGAAAGGAGGATTACTTCTTTTAATTAAAAGGACAGAATCATCTATCTCAATTATCGCATCTACAGTAACAAACGGACCTCCTTGAAGTTTATCAGTAATATACTTAAGATACCCTAAAACACCTTTTTTAAAGACCTCGTATGCCTCTCTATTATATAAACAGAAAATAATCTCTTTTAGATCTGTATCTTCTTCTCTTAAATATTTGAATACCTCCTGCGCCATAATCTTGGCAGAAGCCAGATACGGAAAGCCTCCTGTACCACACCCCAAAGCAGGAAAAGCAACAGATTTTATCTTCAGCTTCCCAGCCATCTTTAAGGCACTCTTCGTTGCCTGTCTTATCTTCAACTCATCTGTTTTAAAATCTAAAGCCATAGTAGCAGTATGGATTACATACTTAGAAGGGAGTTTTCCTGCAGAAGTATAAACTGCCTCACCAACTTTGATCGGAGCTTTTTTTACTGCCTCCTCTTCAATCTCTCTTCCGCCTTTTTTCTTAATTGCTCCTGCTACTCCTGCACCCATAACTAATCTATTATTAGCAGGATTTACAATCGCATCTACTTTTAATTCAGTAATATCGGATTCGATTACTTTAATCTCTGTATCTTTTATCTTCATATTATCTAAAATTATAGTGTTTTCTTACAGGTTTAATTACTTTCCAAGTACAAGAGAGCCCCTTTTCAAAAGTAACAAAATCTCCTTTACCGAATTTTACAATTTTGCCATCTTGAGTTTTTACCTCTACCTTTCCCTCTAAAAAGTAACATTCCTCAGTTTTATCGTAATACCAGTCAAATTCTGATACCTCTTTTTCCCATATTGGCCAACTGAATACTTTTTTCTTATTCAATTCATCTTTAGAAAGTTTCTTTACTTCTATCTTCATAATTTACCCCCTTAAATTTCTAACTCTCAAATCTTTTCTCTATAGGAGATAGTCCACCCAATGATCTGTGGGGAAAGTAGAGCCAAGCTTTCATTAATATATGTTTGGCACGCATACTTTCTTCTGGCACATCTATTCGCCTGCAGAAATCATCGATCATAAAACAGAAATCTTGGAATCCTTCTTCATTAAATATAACTTCTTTTATCTTCTCAAAAAGGATATCTATCTTATATCTATTAATAAAATAGGAGATTTCAAATTCTATTTCCTTCTGTATATCTTTGATTTCTTCTTGACTTAGTTTTCTTATCTCATTTATCACTATCAGTTCTATCTGATCTTGATCTCTTAAAATATCAAAGCTTTCTGGAGTTTTACCGTTTAAAAGAAACCCCAATTTTCCTGGAGGTATATTTTTAGGGATCTCCGGATAAGAGCTAAATAGAGAATGCAAAAAATCTAAAAATGTAAAATTATTGGGGATTTTTACTTCCTCAAAAGGTATACCTGTAAATTTCTGCAAGTTTTCATCATAAAAAATTATTATTCTATTCATCTATTCTAACTATGAACAACTACGCCGGTTGAGCCTTCCCTTGCGCTTACTTATTTTATATTGAAAAAAATGTTTGCGTATCTTAAAAGATTTAAATTGAAAGTATTTGTTCTGCCGGCTATCTAACTTACGCATTTATTTTAAATCCTACTAAATATCCCTTCGTAGAGATATCTTGTTTTCTTTACCTTAAAAAACACCAGTTGCGCAATTTTTGCATTCTGCTTTAACATTATACCATAAGGATTATCCACTACCAAAATAAATTCACCTTTCCCTTTAAAACCTGCATCCCAGACACCGTGTTGACTAAATCCACCCATCCGCAATAAAGATGTCCTCGGAAAACATAAAGCAACTAAATTGTTAGGTAAATTGACCAGTTCATTTGTCCTTACCTTATAGCTACCTTTATTTAGATGCCACCAACCAAATTTATCTTCGGGTTTTTGCTTTATCGGCGCAAGAGATCTTCCTTCTGGAACCCTTCTTTCTTTATTAGAGAAATCCAAACTACCCGGGCTATCAAAATCAAATATCTCTCCTACCGTTAAATCAAATCCATTGGGGGTAAGTTGTTTTTCTAAATTAATGTAGTTTTGGATAAGCCCCTTTTTTAAAATTAGTTTTTTTATCTGTCTTGAGTTAAGCATAGTTTTTTAAATATATCTTTGGGAATCTTGGTTAGTTTAAAGTTTTTATCTACACAGACTAATTCTGTTTTAGCATAAGTGGTAAATTCTCCTTTTTGATTACGGATATCATAATCAAAGATAACCCTTGTATCTGATACCTTGTCTATCTTAGCCTTTATCTCTAAGGTGTCCATATAGAATACAGGTTTTAGATATTTAATATCTTGATGCCTTACTACAAAAATTATACCTCTATTCACCAATTCCTTTATAAAGAGGCCTTTTTCTTCAAAGTATTCGGTGCGCGCCTCTTCTAAAAACTCAAGATACTTTGCATAATAGACTACTCCTCCGCAATCAGTATGATGGTAATGTATTTTTACTTTCATCTTTTAACTAACCTTAAAATTATCTTATTTTTCTCATAATAACCTAACTTCATCTTAGAGACAATGCGAGTAAAAAAATCTATAGTTGAATCGTAAGTCTTTCTATCAACAGGGTAAGGGATCCTATCTTTACCGCCGTGGGCAAAACTGTATCTAGCAGGATCCTGGTAAGATGGCTTTGCTCCATAGATGACTTCAGAAACAAGACTTAAAGCTCTGATAGTTTTAGGACCAACTCCTTCCTTTGAAAGTAGTTCTTCATAATTGGAAGGTTTTTCTTCACAGAGTTTATAAAGTATCTTTTTTAAATAGAAATTTTTAGAAAAATCTTCTTCTAAAACTGGATGGGTACAGAACTCTTTATTTTCCAAACTTAAAAAAGTAAATTGTCTGCCCCCTAATCTAAATGAGAGAGTTTTTGATAACTCATCTGAATGCTTCCTTAAAATCTCAATATCTTTTAAAAGGGAAGAAAAATTCCCTTTAACTAACTCTGTGCTGATTTTTCTGTTTGATTCGCTTTCTTTGGCAACAAGATTCAAAGTGGGAACTTTGATTTGAGTAATTATCCCTGAATGAGGTTCACATACCAAATCTTTTATATTTTCTGAATACCAATGGTATCTTCTAGCAGTCTGATTTACCGTATTCATCCCTTGCTGAACTACACTCCAGTTGCCTTTTTTGGTAAAGAAGAAACTATGGTGATAGATTTGAAATCCATCCTGAACTAAACAGCTATCTACTTTAGCAGACATCCTTGAATTATAAACTAAATTATTCACCTGATAAGAAGGCAATGATAAAATATCTGCCCAATTCTTTATCTCATCAGGAGTCTTACGAGAAGTCCTACCTTTACCGCCACAGATAAATATACCAAACTCTTTCTCTTTCCCTCTGATTGCTTCTTTTAAAGCAGCAGTTAGAATCGTAGTTAACCCCGAAGAATTCCAGTCAAAAGCCAGAACCGTTCCTAATGACTGAAACCAAACCGGATCAGCAATCCTTTTTACAAATTCTTCAGGACTATATTCTTTTATAATTATCTCTAAAATATTTCTGCCTAACTTTACCATCCGTTCAAATAGCCATCTAGGGCATCTACCGTAGTCCAAACTAAATGTAGCGATCCCTCTCTGAATCATCTCTTTAAATAAATTTCAGTAGTTTTAATAATTTCATTCATTATCCGTACAGACTCGATAGGATATTTTCCAACAGCGGTCTCTGCAGAAAGCATCAAATAATCTGCCCCATCAAGAATAGCATTAGCGACATCTGAAACCTCTGCCCGCGTAGGCTGGATATTTTCAGTCATTGATTCAAGCATCTGAGTTGCTACAATTACAGGTTTATTTTTTATTTTACATTTTTTGATAATCTCTTTCTGAATTATCGGTACCTCGTATATAGGTAAAGATATCCCCAAATCGCCCCTGGCAATCATTATCCCATCAGAGACAGAAATTATCCCATCGATATTTTTTATTGCTTCTTTGCATTCAATCTTAGCGATAATTTTAATATCAGATAATTTTTTCTTTAAAATTTTTCTTATCTTTATTATATCATATTTACTCCTTACAAAAGATTGAGCAATATAATCAAATTTATTTTCTATGCAGAATTCTATATCCTGGATATCTTTTTTATTTATGGAGCCAAATTTTAGTTTTGCTTCAGGTATATTTACACCTTTACGACTCCTCAATAGTCCACCTACTAAAACACGCGCTTTTAATAAATTATTTTTATAGCCTAAAACTTCCAATGATAAGTTACCGTCATCGATATAGATAATATTTTTAGGTTTTATATCTTTGAGGTCTCCTTGATAATCAAAAGGTATGGAATCTTCTTTTAGAAAGTTAATCTTAGAGATAAAAACAATTTTTCCTTTTTTAAGTTCTATAGGATTTTTAAGTTCTCCGATGCGGATGCGAAAACCCTCCAAATCCCCCAATATCTTGATATGTCGACGATACTTTTTATTTAGCCTCTTTATTAAAGTAATTTCATTTAAATAATCAGAATAATTCCCAT
Source organism: Candidatus Omnitrophota bacterium (assembly GCA_023819505.1). Lineage (GTDB taxonomy): Bacteria > Omnitrophota > Gorgyraeia > Gygaellales > JAMWCP01 > JAMWCN01. The sequence goes on from JAMWCN010000024.1 coordinate 14,070, forward strand.
GAGAAAAATTTATCCTTACAACATCTAAACCACACAACATCATCTTCCTTAAAACAGAATAATTCTGTGAAGACGGGCCTAAGGTAGCAATAATTTT
>JAMWCN010000025.1 GCA_023819505.1 Candidatus Omnitrophota bacterium
GGGTAAGTTTGTATATATAGAGGGCGCCTCCCCTTTTTTTGTATCGTATCTGTTTTTCCACAAGCCCCTTAGATTCCATCATCTTCAAAGGATAATATACAGAATCTATTTTAACTCCTGTAAATGGCAAGACAAACTCCTTTATCTCTTTTTTTATCTGATAGGGATGCTTTGGTGATTCTTTTAAAAGACCTGAAAGAATAAACTCGGTTTCCTTCATCCTATTACCCCTATGCTTCTAAATTTTTCGTAGCGTTTTTTTAATAAGTTATCAATTGGTATCTCTAAAAGTTCTTTTAAATTTCTTAAGATTGCTTCCTTTAAAGTCTTAGACATCTCTTCAGGATTGATATGAGCACCACCTAAAGGCTCCTTTATTACCTCATCCGCTATCCTTAAATTTAAAAGATCTTGAGCAGACAATTTTAAAGCTTCTGCTGCTTCCGGAGCCTTACTAGAATCTTTCCAAAGGATAGCAGCGCAACCTTCAGGAGAAATTACTGAATAGTAGGCATTCTCTAAAATTAAGATCCTATCTCCTACGCCGATCCCTAAGGCACCGCCACTGCCTCCTTCTCCGATAATTACAACTAAAATGGGAACTCTTATCTGCATCATCTCTCTTAAATTTAAAGCTATCGCTTGTGCCTGACCACGTTCTTCCGCGCCAATTCCTGGATAGGCACCAGGGGTATCAATAAAGATTAAAGTTGGCAGGTGAAATTTTTCTGCTAAACGCATAAGTCTTAGTGCCTTACGGTATCCTTCAGGATGGGCACATCCAAAATTACGCATAATATTTTCTTTAGTTCCTCTGCCTTTCTGATGTCCTAAAACTAAAAGTTTTAAATTTTCCAGTTTAGCTAACCCCCCGATGATTGCTTTATCATCAGAAAAATTTCTGTCGCCATGCAATTCTATAAAATCAACCATCATCATTTGAATATAGTCTAAAGTGTATGGTCTCTGTGGATGGCGGGCAAGCTGAACTCTCTGCCAGTTAGTAAGAGAAGAGTAGGTAGATAATTTTAAATTCTCTAATTTTTCCTCTAATCGTTTTATCTCTGAAGAGAGGTCTATCTTTTTTTCTGCAGTAAATTTCTTTAACTCTTCAATCTTTCTCTCTAATTCCTTAATCGGCTTTTCAAAATCTAAACCATTCATATCAGTTCATATTTAAAAGTTTATAAGTTTAGTTGAATTAATAAATACTTAAGGCAAGTATTAATCCACAATGATTACTTCCGTACCAAGAGGAACAATTGTATATAATTCCTCTACATCCTCATTGGACATCCGGATACAGCCCTGAGTTATAGATTTACCTAAACTTTCAGGTTCATTTGTTCCATGAATGCCATATCCTTTTAAATCAAAACCTAACCACCTACTACCTAAAATATTCTCAGGACTAGAAGGAGGAACTACTGCACCGACCTTATACCAAGTGGGGTTTTTTAATTTGTTGATAATTTTAAATGTTCCGGAAGGGGTTAGATTATTTTTACCTGTAGAAACTACATAGGTCTTAATAATCTCTTCGTTCGATTTTAAAAAAAGTAAATTTTGAGATTTATCTATAAGGATAGTGAAAGGTTGATTATATACTTTTATTTTCCTACCCGGATAAATACGGTCACTTTTAAGATCGTTTGCTTTCATAATTAACTCTACAGTAGTATTGAATTCTTTGGCAATTTTAGTTAATGTATCATTTGTCTTTATCTCATAAAGAAAACTACCTTTGGTAATAATAGGAGAAAAGAGAAGTTTTATATTTATCTCTTCTATTTTTTTCTGCCACTGTAAAACCTGTTTAGAATTGGAAAATTCTGTAATGAGTCTCTGGTATATCGCTTTGGCTGAAATTAGATCTAATTTTTCCTCAAATTCTTTAGCTTGGTTTAGAAGATTTTCTATAGAAATAATCTCCTTTTTGGGAATAGGTTTTTTTGAGCCAACTAATAAAACCATCATTGTAATTGCTAAAAAAATTAATATCCCTATTATAATTAAGTAAAAATTCTTCAAGGATTCATCCTCCTTTCCAATGTCTTAAAAAAGCGCAAACTACTCCTAAGGTCATCCCGATTAAAACTTCTACTGGAGTATGTCCGATAAGCTCACGGAGCCTATCTTCTTTAATTTTTCCTTGCCAGTAGATATCCTCTAAAATTTTATTTAAGATGCGAGCTTGCTTTCCTGTAGCTCTTCTTACACCTTGGGCATCAAACATGACTACAATAGCAAAGGCACAAGCTAAAGCGAAATATACTGAATCCCAACCTAACTGTAATCCGATACTTGTAGCTAAAGCAGAGGCACCAGCAGCATGGGCAGAGGGCATACCACCTGTTCCTACAAACCAACGGAAATCAAATTTTTTATTTTTAATTACTCCTAAAGTTACCTTGATAGTTTGTGCTAATATCCAAGCCAAAAGAGTAGTAACTAAAATCCGATTCCTCAAGATTTGATTAAATATCTGATTCACTCTACAGGAATTACCTCAATTTTTACCTTTGCCCTTAAAGTAGGCTTGCCATCTTTGATGATATAACCTCGATTACCTTCAAAGATAAGTTCTTTTTCTCTTTTGATCCTTAAATTTTCTAAATATATTTTTCTTTTTAGTTCTTTAAGTATCTTTTTTAATTCCTCTATAGAATTTAATTTTTTCTCTAAAGATCCTTTTTCTATAGTTAATTTATCTATACTTTCTATAAGTTGTCGATTTTCTTGTTTTAAAGAAAGGTTCTCTTCTTCTAAAGAAGAAATCTTGTTTTTAAATTTCTCTATATTTTTTTCTGCATCTAAAAGTGCCTGTTGAAGAGCTAATATTTTTGCTTTTTCGCTCTCTAATTCTTCAGAACTTTTTTTCAATTTTTCTTCTAAAATATAGGTTTCTTCTTCTAATTCTTTCTTTTTAGAATCTAAAAGTGATAACTGAGATTTCAATTGATTAAGATTATTTAAAATGATTCTTTTCTCATAGAAGGATTTTATATATTCATAGATACTAAATATAGTTATACCTAAAAATAAGGCGAAAATTATCGTTAATTTATTTCTTAATACCATATTAAAAAATTATAATATAACTTTACTGAAAAGCAAGTTATTTTGTTCGGGAATTTTTCTGAAACTATTGAGGGTAGAGCTTATTTATAATACTTCTTAATATAATTAATCTCTGCAGGCGCGTCTTTAATTTTTCATCCTCTGGATTCTCTTTTAATTTCTGAAGGCATTCTTCGATGCTTTCCTGAATAGTTTTAATTTTTTCTTTTACTTCTACAGGGTCTTTTTCTTGTAGATAATTTTTGAATTCCTGAGGGTATTGACTTTTGAGCTCTTCTATCTTTTTAGAAATAACTGTCTCAAATTCTTCTAAAGAACTATCCTTTTCTATAACTACCATACCGTATTGGTTAGGGTCGGCGGGAATAATTAAATTTTTAGGATAAGAGGCTTGAGACTCAAGAGAAATTTTTTCTTCTTTAGTTATAACTTCCTTAGTTATCTTTGAAGTATAGTAAATAGAAAATATACTTAATCCCAATATTAAAATAAAACTTACCCCTAAAATTAAATATACTTTTTTTGTCATCCTAAAGTTGACGCCAACAAACAATACTTGTTTTTCCTCTATTTCCGCTCAAATATGCAAAACCTGCAGGTAGATCTCCTTTAAAAGCACGATCAGAGTAATAATACTTTTCATAAGTTAAGACCTCTTCTAACCAAATATTGTTATTTACAATTACATTTCCCGTAGTTGAACCCCAATCTAAAATATCTACAAAGTTAGCATCCTGATGAGCGTAGATAACACTTTGATGTTGACTGCGGAATATGGAGGCTTCGTTGTAATCTTCCCAAGAGATTGTACTTAAACGCGCATTTGCCTGAAACTGTAGGGGTTCTATGTAGCTTATATCACCTGTAGAGATAACGGTCAAATCTTCAGATTCTTGCCAAGTGCCATCAAAGAAAATATTTACATCCCCTTCACCAGGCAAGGAGCCTTCTACAAAAATCACTTTTTTACCTATTAAGTTATGATTAGGAAATATATTCACTGTGTTATTAGTTTTTATATAGACTACCTCTTGGGAAGGATAACTATTTATAACATTTCTTGCAAAATAAACAAAATCGTTAAATTCGTCAGAGATTCCATTTTGGTCATAATCAGGTATCTTTATGGTAGTATAATCGGGGTTTACCCCTTCAAGTTTATCTTGAAACCATCCCTTTGCTCCCCAAGTATAATTATAATTACCTGAGATCCTTGTTTTATCATAGACTTCAATTCTAGCCAAAAGTCCTGAGAGAGACATGTTTCTTCCGCAGGAGATCGTATTTTCAAAAGGATGAGGGATGCGCACAAAATTTGCTTTGATAGTTTTAGAGGCTGTGCCAAATGAGGCATTTACTATAACCTCAGGAGAAAATGTTTCTTTATCTATAGTATAGTTACCTCCAGCAAAGGTTCCTTCTTCTCCTGTATAGTTGGGGTTATTCTTCCAATTATAGTAGCTTTTGGCAAGAGCTGCTTCTGCAATCCAAAATGCCTTTCGGGAATCTAAGTATCTTTGGGAGAAATTTTTTTCAGCTACACTACTAATAAAATAACCTGAACTTAAAACAGTTAATACAAAAACTATTGTATAACAGAGGATAAATGCAGTTGCCTTTCTATTCATTTCTCAAATAGACCCTCTCTTTTAAAAAAGCTCTTATAATACGCTGGGCAAAAATTTTATCTGCTTCCATCTCAATATCAATATAGTTTTTCCCTTCTAAAATTTGTTTTGTAAACTTTAGATATGAAACATTGTTAGCTAATACTGTTATTCCAGAACTACTTTGACGGATTATCTGATCTGTATGCGTATCCATATTAAGATCGCCTAAATCTTTCTGATAAACCAAAGAGCCCTCTTTATAATTTATAAAACTGATTCTATAGTTGTTGTCATCTAACTGGCTAATATTGATAGAATTAGGGGATGCCTCCCTTAATTCATCTAAAATCCTCTCCATAGCTCTCCTTAAATTCTGTTGAAGTTCTAAATTTGTTAGGTCTCTCTGATATAATTGATAACCGACATTTAAAATTGCATATACTGCTGAGCTTAAGCCTAAAAATATAGCCACGCTTATAAGCATCTCTACTAAAGTAAAACTTCTCATTAGTAATCTGTAGTTAATGTCTCTAAATCTAAAAACCTAGTTCTATTTGTGCGTTCCAGCCAACTCACCCTTACTTTAATCCCTAAAGGATTACCTGTTTGGGTTACGGAGGTAGTGATGGTTTCATTATTTAAAGTATAATTAAAAAGAGGGAAAATCTCAGAATTATTGTAGTTGTATTCTCCATTATTTATCTTCTCCTCTAATCCAAAAAAGGGCTGACTTCGTATATACTCTAAAATAGAACTAGCATGGCTAGTAGCAACATTTAAATTGCGACTAATTTCATTTAGAAAATAGCAGTGAATAAATAAAGAAAGTAAACTACCCAAAGTAAAAGCCAATATGGCTACTCCTAAAATTAACTCACTTAAACTAAAACCTTCTCTTTTTTTCATCCAACTAATATTATAAATTAAAATGTTAAATTTAACAAAGACAATTTTATTGCTTAATAGGTCTTTTTAATATAAAATATAAAAAAGTTATGCAGGTAGGAATTGGAATAAGTACAAAGAACGAACCTTCTTTAGCGATAGAGGAAGCCTTCTGGCAGGCAAAGATACAGATCAGTTCTTCGAAACCGAATGTCTGTTTTATTTTTAGTTCCCCAGAGTTTGCTTCTCCTCTTCTTCTTAAAAAAATTTATCCTTATCTATTAGATATCCCTGTTGTAGGTTGTAGTACTTTAGCTATCTTCTATAACTCTCATATCTACCGTCATGGAGTCTTAGTTTTACTTATTCAGATGGAAGGAGTGAATCTCTCTGTAGGGGTGGTAAAAGAAATTAAGAAAAAGGGTTCTCTTATAGCAGGGGAGGAATTGGGAAAAGAGCTTTTAAAAAATTTCAAAAGTAGCCAAAGAGATTTCGCCATGCTTTTCTGCGATGGATTGTTAGATGAGGGCTCCCAACTTCTCCGTGGATTACAGGAGAGATTAGGAACGAGTTTTCCTATCGTAGGTGGTTCTGCCTCTGATAATCTACGCTTCCTTAAAACATACCTTTATTTCAATAAAGAAATTCTTACCGATTCAGCAATTGCTCTTCTTTGGGGAGGAAAACTAAATTTTAGTTTAAGTTTCCGTCATGGTTGGAAACCTGTAGGAAAATCCCATACCGTAAATGAAGCAAAAGGTAATTTAATTAAAAAGATAGATCAAAAACCTGCAGTGGAACTTTATCAGGAATATTTCGCTAAGGATAATTTTGAGTTAAAAAAAGACCTTAAGTTAATTTCGAGTTTATATCCATTGGGGATATACCTTGAGGGAGAACAAGAGTATCTGTTAAGGAATATTCGCTCTATCCAAGATGATGGATCTTTGATCTGTCAGGGTGATGTGCCTGAAGGTAGTACTGTAAAAATTATGATCGGCACAAAACAGACTTGCCTTTTAGCAACGCGTGAAGCTACTGAGGAGTTAAAGGAAAATTTCTTCTCTCTACCTTATAAGAAAAAAATGGATTTAGTATTTAGCTGGAGTTCTACTTCGCGCTACATCCTTTTAAAGAGAGAAGCTGAGGAGGAGTTAAATATAATTCAGAAAATATTAGGAGAAAATATCCCTTTAATAGGTATATACACATATGGAGAGCAGGCTCCTTTGAAAGCAATAACTTATCAGGGCAAAACACACTTTCACAATCAGAGTATAGTTTTATTGGCTCTATGAGGATAATATAATGGAGTTAATTTTAAACCCCTACAATTTAGTCTTAGTGGTAGCAGGATTTATAATTGTAGTTTTAATAGTTATTCTTATAAATAATTTAGAGAGAACAAAACAACTACGGAATGAGATTATACAACTAAAAAGAACTATCGATGAGATAGACTTACAATCCAGAACACTCATACAGACGGATATGGAACTTAACAAAATCCAAGATGAATTAAACAAAAAAATCATCGCCCTTTATGCTTTACACCGCATCTCTCGGCAGGTAAGTTCTACTTTAGATGAAAATAAGATATTTAGTTCTATAGAGAATTCTCATTTAGAAGATATGGGTTTTGAAAAAGCATTAGCTTTTTTATGGGATGATAAAAAGGAAAATTTTGAATTGGTTTTAAATATCGGTTATGAAGATAAAGAGATAGATTCAATTGTAAAACGATTAGATAAGGATTTCTATCTTAAGTTAATGCAGGAAGGTAAAACCGCTTCCTCTATTTCTGTATCTGAGGAAACTCTTATAAAAAGTATCTGTGATTTATTTAATATTTATTTCTTCGTCATCTCTCCTATTTTACCCAAAGAGGGAAGAAAAGGTTTTTTATTTGTAGGTACAGATGACTTATCTAAAACTATTACCCAAGGAGATGAAGACCTTATCAATATCTTAGCAAATCAGATAGGTCAAACATTAGATAATGCTCGCCTCTTTGAAAAAACCTGGCTTGCACAACAGGAATTAGAGAAAAAAGTAGAGGAACGTACTAAACAATTATCTACCGCTTTAGAAGAGATCCAAGCTATAAGTAAAAGAAAGTCAGAATTTATCTCTGCAGTTTCCCACGAATTAAGAACTCCTCTTACCTCCATAAAAGGGTATGCCTCTATCCTTTTAGCGGAGAAACTGGGTAATCTTCCTTTAGCAGTAAAGGAACGTTTAGAAAAAATAAACCGTCATACAGATGAGTTGGTAAATTTAGTAAATGGACTCTTAGATATCTCACGCATTGAATCAGGTAAAATTGCTATGAAATTTGAACCCTATAAGTTAAGCCAGATAATAAATGAGGTACTGGACCTTATGGGAGTGCAATTAAAAGAAAAAGAGATACAGCTTACCACTGAGATATCTGCTGACTCCGAAGATATCCTTGTTGACTGCGAACAATTAAAGCGAGTTTTTATAAATTTAATTGGAAATGCTATAAAATTTACTCCTTCCAAAGGTAAAATTACCATAAAAAGTTTCTCTTTAGACCATCAGATTCAAGTAGATATTACTGATACAGGAATAGGCATACCACAGGATTCTCTACAGGTAATATTTGAGGAATTTTACCGTGTAGATAATCCTATAAATCAACAGGTAAAAGGAACAGGATTAGGACTCTCTTTAGTAAAAAGGATAATCGAAGCCCATAGGGGAAAAATTTGGGTTAAAAGTAAACTCAACGAAGGTTCAACTTTTAGTTTTACTCTACCTAAAGTAATTTAAATATGGCAGTAAAGATATTGATAGCAGATGATGATCCAGATATCAGGGATATATTAAAGATCATTTTATCTGAAGAGAACTATGAAGTAATAGAAGCCTCTGATGGAGAGGAAGCATTAAAACTTATTAAGACAAAAAGTCCGGATCTGGTACTTTTAGATTATAAGATGCCCAAGCTAGATGGTTTTCAGGTATGTAAAGAGATAAAACAGGACCTTTTACTTCAGCATCTACCTATAATTGTGGTTACAGGAAAAGGAGAATTGGAAGATAAACTTCAAGGTATCGGTGCAGGCGCAGATGATTATATTGTAAAACCATTTGAACCTAAAGAACTCTTAGCACGCATCCGTATGGTTTTGCGTCGTACAGAAAGGGACTTAGAAGCAAACCCTTTAACAAGACTTCCTGGGAATGTCTCTATACTAAATGAACTTAGTAAAAGACTGGAGAAGAAAACGGTTTTCTCTGTTTGTTATTTAGATCTGGATAAATTTAAGGCTTATAATGATAAGTATGGCTTTGAGCATGGAGATGAAGTGATTAGAGAAACTGCTCGCCTCCTCATAAAAGTAGTTAAAGAGTTCGGAAATCCTGATGATTTTATTGGTCATATCGGAGGTGATGATTTTGTAATTATAACGAGCCCCTCAGTAGTAGATATCATATGTCAAAATATAATTGAAGCGTTTGAAAGGATCTCTCCCAATTTCTATAACGAAGAGGATAGAAAAAAAGGATACATTATCACTAAGGATAGAAAAGGTAATGAGGAAAAAGTACCTTTACTTTCTATCTCTATTGGAGTGGTAAGTAATGAACATAGAAGAATTGAACATGTAGCCCAGATTGGTGAGATCGGCGCAGAACTGAAAAATCTTGCCAAAAGACTTGAACGTTCTAACTATGTAAAAGATAAACGCAGAGATTTTTAATTTTAATAGGGACAGACACTATTTTTTAATTGGTGTCTGTCCCTATTATAATCCCAAAAGTAAAGAAAAGAATCGCCATTAATAATTTGATAATTACGATGTGTTTCTTCACAAAGTAAGAAAATCCCTCGGAAGTAGTACCTAAAAGTGCAAATAAAAGCACCAAAATAAGTGGCACAATAAACATAAGATTATACAAGAGAAGATACCATAAAGCTATCAGCCTCATCGACTGCTCTTTTAACATGAAAGTTATCGTCGGTAAATACAATTGTCCCGTACAGACTGCCTCCAGTAAAGAGACAATAAAACCCACCAAAAATGCGCTAATAATTAATTTCAGTAAATTTGCCTTTGGTTCTGTTTGCTTCTGATAAGGTCTCTTTCTATAATACAAACCTATAATAGTATGAATCCTGTTTTTTATAATTTGGGGCAGTTGTAAAGTTATGCCTTCCGTGCTTTTGTTCTTCTTAAACAACCACAAATCATAGAGGGAAAGGATACCTAAGATAAAACAGAAAAGAGCAATCAAATAATAAACAACCTTTGTTATCCAATAGAACCCACGCAACGCATAAAGGAAACGAAATATTCCTAAACCAATTAATACATAGGTAAGAAATACTGCCAGTATAAATGATAAACCTATAGTCAAAATTTCTCTTCGCCTGTAACCCTGAACTGCCAAAAAAGAAATAAAAAAGACAATTACTGTAAAGGCGCAAGGGTTTATCCCATCAATTAGTCCGGCACTGATGATTGCTAAAATCCCAAAAGAACGAAAACGTTTAATCAAATCTACTTCAGACAATTCGCTTATTGGAGTAATTTCTCTTTTCTGTAAAGATTCAATTATAGAATTCCTTAATCTCTCTTTTATCCTGCTGTATCCTACTAAAATTGAGCCTCCAATAAAAACCGTAGGCACACCTGTTTCTTTACAGTTATATTTTTCTTTTAAGCCAAGCATCAGTTTGTAATTATCAATATTTGCAATATCTAAATATACGATCTTAATCTTATCAAAAAATTCTTTTTCAATCGCCGGCATCACCTCTTGTCTTACTTTATGGCAGGCATGACAAGTTTCTGAATAGAAAAATAAAAGCTCTGGCAGGTGTCTTTTAGCTCCTGAATTTTCATCTGCAGACAAAAAAGTAGGTTTTAAAGAAAAGATTATCCATATCAAAAGACAAAACAAAATTATTCTTCTCATCATAGATAGTGCTCCTTTCTTAAAACCTCTCAAAGTTAATTTTAATCGGTGTGGGGTTAGCCAGATTATCACTTACCGGGCAACGCTCTTCTATATTTTTAAGCCATCTCTTTAATGTTTCTTCATCTGAACAGCTACTCTTTATCCTCATTTTAACCTTTATCTCTTTTAGGCCTGCTCTTTGGTTGCCTTCTCCATGGACTCTACCAGGATTAAAGGTTCCCTCAATTTCCACTTTTAAATCTTCAATTGTAATTCCCATCTCTTCTGCCACAAGCTCTCCTATACTCTGAAGACAACCTGCTAAAGCTGCTAATAAACACTGAATTGGACTGGGAGAATCTATTCCGCCTTTAGTAAGAAGAATCTCATGTTTTCCAGTTTTAACTTTCCATTTGTCGGAAGTAACTCTTTCCCCTACAACTTTAATTATCGTATCTTTATAATCTGCCATAAAAAACCTTCTATTTTTTATATTGGTGTAAACATTATTCCCTTTTTGGCAGCCTCTACTATATCATAAACGTGTGTAATTTCTGCTTGGATACCTAATTGTTTTACTGCTTCTTGAACATTTTTCTCCGTTGCTACACAACGTGGACAACCTGGACCTACAATTTCAATTTTCATTTTTAACATCTCCTTTTTCTCATAACTTATTTATTTACAATATATTCGGAGGTGAGACCTCCAAATAGAAGGGCAACCCATAAAATAATAAAACTGGCACCAATTCCTGCTCCCGCAAAATAAAGACCACCTTCTACAGGTATAACTGTGCAGGAACAGGAGGCAATGAAAAAACTAAAAATTGTTGCCAGAGAAAATGACTTTAATTTAGATGCCTTTTCACCTAGATAAGTTAAGATTGCCTCTTTATTAAAGAAAGAAACCATACCACCTGCCAGAAGAAAAGCAGGAACTAAACAGGTTAAAACATGATGGGCAATGTATTCTTTTAAAGCCAGCGCTCCTGCAAAAACTAAACTTATAAACATTCTTTTAACTCCTTATAATTTTACAGTAGCCACCTTCTATCCTTATTGCCTTAACATTAACCAGAGCATCCGCTATCTTTTTATGCGCTGAGGAGTTTTTATAAGGTGGACTTGTCTTAAATAAATAGGACTGAAGATATCTTTATGCGCGGGAAGGGACTTGAACCCTTACGCTCAAAATTGAGCCAGGCTCCTCAGGCCTGTGTGTATACCAATTCCACCACCCGCGCTATTAAAATATTTTATCATAATGATGAAAATAGTAAATTAGAGATTCTCTCTAAAATCTCCTGATGGTTATCTAAACTTACCTCTATTACTACTACATCCTCGCGTCTCTTTAGATTATTTAGAAATTCTACATTCTTTCTATGGATAACTCCGATTATTCTTTTACCAGAATTAAAGGCTTCTAATACCGCTTCTTTAAATTTTTCTGAAACCAACTCCATAGGACCTATCTCGTCAATTATAATTATCTCATTTTTTTCTATCGCTTCTTTTATTGCTTTTACTGCTACTTTATTTAAATCTTTTATATTTATCCTATATTCACCTAAACAAAATTTACTCTTTATATCTTTACCTGCTAAAATAGCCTCTTTCCCATCAATTGTCTTTATCTTAAAGCCTACCCTTCTATTATCCTTTAAGACCTCTTCTGTGTAAAATCCCCCACAGTTATCTAATTTAGAGATTATTTTCTTAAGAAGAGTAGTTTTACCACTACGGGGTCTTCCGGTAAGTAAAATATGAAAAATTTTTTCCATTTTATAAAACTAATTATATAATAAAATCATATTTTTTGTTATAATTTTAAAATAGGGATATGGCTAAAATTATATTTTTAGGTACTTCGGGAGCAGTTGCCTCAGAGAAGAGAGACAACACCTCTTTTCTAATTCAAACTGATGAATTGATATTAATAGATACCCCGGGTTCTTTAGTAAGTAAACTTGCTAAAATAAAAATAAATTTCTATAAAATATCCAAAATCTTCTTTACGCATTCCCATCCCGATCATCTCTATGGAATAGTTTCATTTTTACATTCTCAATATAAATTAAATAATAAAGTAGATATCTACGGATCTTTAAAAGTTATTAAATTAATTAAAAATTTAAGAAAAATTTTCTCTTTAGAAAATACAAAACTCTATCCTAAAATCACCTTTCATACTTTAAATCAGCCTAATTTCACATTCTATGCTTCAAGGGATTTATCAGTATCTTTCTTCAGAGCAAAACATAGCCCTGATGCAGTAGGTTTTAAAATATTTTTTAAAAATGAGAGAAAAACTGTAATAATATCAGGAGATAGTGCTTTTAATAATCAACTTATAAAAGAAGCACAAAACTGCGATTTTTTAATCCATGATTGTTTCTGTCCATACAGATTCTTTAAAAAATACCCCCAGCTTTATAAGAAGCATACCTCAAGTCTACAGTTAGGAAAGATTGCTTCTTTATGTAAAACAAAAACTCTTATTCCTATTCACTTCTCCTCAGAATTAAAATATAATTTTTTAGAACTGATAAGAGAAATAAAGAGAAACTATCCAGGCAAGCTTATTGTCCCAAAGGATCTGATGAGTTTAAATATTTAGATACGAAATTTTCTAACCGCTTTTTATTTATCTAAAATTAAACTGCCCTTTGTATATGATTTTAGAACTATCTTAAAAAATCCTACAAGATTTTTTTATACTACGAATTACAAGAATCAGCAAGATAAAATAAATCTAGGTTGGTTCAGGCAAGAGGATTTTGTTTTTGATTATAGTTTAGATGGAAAAGCCTCTATAGTAAGAGATGGCCTTGAGGGAAAATTAAATAGTGTCTGTCCCTAATTTTCACAACTTCGTTTTGGTAAAAATCTAAATTTCCTCCCACTCAATAATTTCAGCTTTGATTTGATTTAAGGTTTCCTTGATTTTGAGTTGAAGAGTGTCTTTCTTTATACCTTTTATAGATTCGGCATTTATTTCAAGCTCCAATTGAATTTCCGCACCTTCATT
>JAMWCN010000026.1 GCA_023819505.1 Candidatus Omnitrophota bacterium
TCTATCTAAAAAAACAGGGAGGCGATGTCATATTAGAAAAGAGTCTGTATGGGATGATGATAGTAATAAAATTAACAATCTGGATTGGCGCGATCATCTTTCTCTTAGATAATTTAGGATTTAAGGTTTCCACGGTAGTCGCAGGTTTAGGTATAGGTGGTGTGGCAGTGGCATTGGCAGCACAGACTATATTAAAAGATCTTTTTAGTTATTTTTGCATTATTTTCGATAAACCTTTCAAAGTGGGAGATTTTATTATTGTGGATGATTTTATGGGAACAGTTGAGCATATTGGGATAAAGACAACGCGTATCCGCAGTTTAAATGGAGAGGTTTTGATTTTTTTCTAACACCGACCTCACGGATTCACGCTTGCGTAATTATAAATTGATGGAGAAAAGGCGAGTAGTATTTAAAATAGGAGTGGTTTATCAGACACCCCTTGGTAAATTAAAAGAGATACCTTCACTCATTAAAGATATAATTAATAATATCCCCGATGCAGTGTTTGATCGAGCCCATTTCTGTTCCTTTGGGGATTTCAGTCTTGTCTTTGAGGTGGTTTACTATGTTTTAGGAAGTGACTATAACAAATATATGAATATCCAGCAGCAGATAAACTTTGCGATTAAGGAAGAGTTTGAAAAACAAAATATCCAATTCGCTTATCCAACACAGGTAATTTTTTTAAATAAATAAAATTCCCCTGCGTCAAAAATAAAATAAAGACTATTTTATATTTATACAAGAAGTTATTTCTAAACTTTAATATGATTTTTCCAGAAGTCAATTTCTCTTAAAAATACTTAAAAATAATAAATGATTTTATTATATAATATAAAATTATGTTTGAGTTTCCTAAAGATTTTTGGTGGGGGACTTCTACTTCCAGTTATCAGGTAGAAGGGGATAATTTTTACTCTGATTGGTGGTGGTGGGAAAAAGAAAGAGATTTAGAACCTTCAGGTAAGTGTTGTAGACACTACGAATTATACAAACAAGATTTTGATTTAGCAAAAGCCCTAAATCACAATGCCCACCGCTTTTCTATTGAATGGGCACGGATTGAGCCAAAAAAAGGCTTTTTCGATTTAAGTCAGATACAGCATTACAGGGATGTAGTGATATCTTTAAGAGAAAGAAATTTAGAACCGATTGTTACCTTAAATCATTTTACTTTACCTTTATGGTTTGTTAAAGAAGGCGGTTGGCTAAATAAAAAAGCAGTAGATTATTTTCTACATTATGTAGAAAGAGTTGTTGAAGGCCTTTCCTTTGGAGTACATTTCTGGATTACTATAAATGAGCCGATAGTCTATATCTATCAGAGTTATTTTAAAGGTATCTGGCCACCTGGAGAGAGATCTTTTTTAAAATCCATAAAGATTTATAAAAGATTAGTTCTAGCTCATATTAATTCGTATAAATTAATTCATAGAATATATAAAGAAAAAAACTTAAATCCTCCTCTGGTAAGTATTGCCAAACACCTGCGTGGTTTTTCCTGTTTAACTAGAAACCCATATCATAAATTTATCTTCAGCTTTAAAGATTACCTTTTTAATTTTATGATGTTGGATGATCTAATAAGAAATAAAAGTTTGGATTTTATTGGGGTTAACTATTATACAGTTGAGTTTTTGCCTAAAAATTCACTTCAATTAAAAGATATCCCTAAAAATAACTTAGGCTGGTTTATCTATCCAGAAGGGTTATATTCTTTACTTTTAAAACTTAAGCGGTATAATTTAGATATATTTATATTAGAAAACGGAATCTCTACCGGTGATGATAACCAGAGATGGAGTTTTATCGAGGCACACCTTAAGCAGATTCATAAAGCAATAGAAAAGAAAGTTAGAGTCATCGGCTATCTCTACTGGTCTTTATTGGATAACTTTGAATGGGAGAAAGGTTTTAGCCCACGTTTTGGTTTAATTGAGGTAGATTATCAAAGTTTTAGACGCACTGTACGCAGAAGCGCTAAGAATTTTTCTAAGATATGTAAAGAATCAAAATTATAATTTATGGATTTAGATACCATTTTAAAAAAAATTCCTTTATTTAAAGAACTTAAGAACACAGACTACGAGATCCTGAAGGAAAGGATTCAGTTAGTAGATTATAAAAAAGGTGAGATTATCTATAGAGAAGGAGACCCACCCAATGCCTTCTTCTGCATAGTTTCAGGAAGGGTAAAGATTTCTACTCAGAATCAAGATGGAAGTGAAAATATTTTAGAGTATATACACAGAGGAAAGTATTTTGGAATGATTTCTCTTTTGACCGGAGAGCCACACTCTGTAACTGCTCAGGCTATCAATGACTGCCTTATAATAAAAATTGAGAAGAACGATTTTGATTATATCTTAAGAAAGATACCTTCTTTAGCAATAGATTTAAGTCTTACCCTTTCCCGTAGACTTAAGCGTAAAGATATCCATCAAAAGACTATCTTTGAAAGTACAATCATATCTGTATTCAGTGCTTTCCGTGGTATGGGAAAAACACTTTATGCAGTGAATCTTGCTTTAGGACTTAAAAAAGAAACTAAAAAATCGGTAATTATTATAGATCTAAGCCCTAAAGAGACTTATCCCATAATTTTAGATTTTTTAGAGATAGAAAAATCACCTCTAAGGCTTAATTTATCCAATCTTAATTTAGACAAAGTTCAATTAAAAGACTATATTTCGAATACAAAATATGGAATAGATATTATCTTAAGCTTTTATAATGCTGAAGATGAATCAAGTTTAAGTAATCTTTTAGGTATTTTAAGTATTTTAGTAAATGACTATCACTATATAATCTTAGACCTCCCCTCTATTATGGATAGAGCAGTATTTAATATCCTGAATCAATCAGATCTTATTCATATCTTAAGCGGTCCGGATTTGTTGGAATTAAAAAGAAGCCGTAATCTTATAGAGAGGTTAAAAAGAGAATTTGAGTTTAAACAGGACAAGATCAATGTTTTGATTAACGATTATCGCTTAAGTCAAGTAAGTAATCAGGAGAGAGTAAAGATTTTAGAGCATCCCGTCTTTGCCACCCTGCCACATATAGAATTTAGTAATCCCACAAGAATATTTTTAGATGAACCGGATTGTGAATACTCCAAAGTTATAAGAAGGATCTCTCGCCAATTAGGAGAGGTTACTTTGGGAGTTGCTTTAGGGGTGGGTGCTGCCTATGGATTATGTCATATCGGAGTGTTGAGGGTGATAGAGGAAGAAAAAATCAATGTGGATATGATCTCTGGTTCTAGTATCGGTGCTTTGATTGCAGCTTTGTGGGCGGTTGGTTTAAGTTCTTATGATATTGAGGAGATAACCAAAGAATTTAAAGATCCAAAGATGATTTTACATCTTTTAGATTTAGGATTCCCGCATTTAGGATTTATTCGTGGCAAAAGGATATATAATTTTTTAAAAAAGTATCTTGGAAATAAAACCTTCTATGATGTAAGACTTCCTTTAAAGATTTTAGCTACCAATGTAAAGACTAAGGAATCAGTTATTATTGATAAAGGCTCTTTATTAGATGCGGTAATGGCAAGTTGTGCAATTCCAGGGATTTTTAGACCTGTACGGTTTGAAGATGAACTTCTTTTAGATGGTGGTGTGTTTAACCCTTTACCTGTGGAGATACTGGTAAAATCTGGAATAAAAAAGATCATTGCGGTAAATGTTACTCCTTCAAGAGAAGATTTACTTAAAGCATACGATAAGATTAAAGAAAAAAATATAGTTCCTTCCCCGATAAAGAGAAGATTTAGTATTTTAGGATGGAGATGGGATATCAAGGAAATTTTTAAAGTAAATATTTTTGATTTTATATTTGGAAGTATTGAGATAATGCAATCCGAAATTGCCAAAAAAGAAGAAAGTTTTGCCGACATAATTTTACATCCCGATACAAGTGGGCTTAACTGGTTAGAATTTCATAAGGCTGAGGAGTTTATAAAAAGGGGGCAAAAAGAAGCAAGGGATAAGTTACCTAAAATTAAGGAGTTAATTGAGGAATAAAAAGGAGTGATAAGATGAAAAAGATTATTATCCTGTTAATGATAGGTTTTATCTTTTTAAGTTGCGCAGGTTTAAAGGAAGCAATAAAAGGTTTTTTGGGGATTTCTACAAAGATTCTGGAAGAAAAAAGAGCTGAGGCAAAAGTATTGGTTTTAAGTTACGATTATTTCACTACTTATCATAAAGTTTTAGATAAATTAAAAGAAAGTGGTAGTTTTGTCTATAAAAAAACATCTGATTTAATTGCTTTTTATCTTTCAGAGGAAGATACCACACCTGTGGGAATTTTTTTTCAAGAGTTAGAAAAAGAAAAGACAAAATTAGAAATATCTAGTGATTCTTCTTCCGCTAAAGAAAGGATATTTAATATTTTATCTACTCTAAAATAAGCAATCCATTTGCAAATTTAAAAAATCTTTATATAATTTTAATAAAAGGTTCAAAGATATGGCTATTTTAAAAAAGAAGCGTGAAACTTGGGGTTCTAAGATAGGTATAATTATGGCAGTAGCTGGTTCAGCAATTGGACTGGGAAATTTTTTGCGCTTTCCTGTTCAGGCAGTCCAAAACGGTGGCGGAGCTTTTATGATTCCTTATTTTATCTCCTTATTCTTATTGGGCATCCCTTTGATGTGGATTGAATGGACATTGGGTAGATACGGTGGAGGTTTTGAACATGGGACTGCGCCGGGTATATTTCATACTTTATGGCAGAAGAATCGTTTTATTAAATACTTTGGAGTTATTGGTATCTTTGGACCATTGGTGATTTTTATATATTATACCTACATTGAATCTTGGACTCTCGCTTATAGTTTTTTTTCACTGGTAGGAAAATATAGACAGATTACAGAACAGTCCCAGATGCAGGCATTCTTAAGAGGATTTCAAGGATTAGAAAAAAATCAGTATTTTGCTTCTTTGCTTCCTGCGTATGTTTTTTTCTTAATTACCTTTATCCTTAATATCGGTGTGGTCTATTTTGGTATAAGAAGAGGGATTGAACGTTTAGCAAAATGGGGTATGCCTGTTCTTTTAGGTTGCGCAGTAATTATTTTAATTCGTGTTTTTACTTTAGGGGCACCGGATATAAGTAAACCTACCTGGAATGTAAATAATGGATTAGGTTTTTTATGGAATCCTAATTTTAATGCTTTAAAGGATGCTAAGGTATGGCTGGCAGCTGCAGGTCAGATATTTTTTACTTTATCGGTTGGGATTGGGGTAATCCTTACCTATGCTAGTTATTTATCGTATGGAGATGATGTGGTATTATCAGGCCTATCTGCAGTAAGTACCAATGAGTTTGCAGAGATAATTTTAGGTGGAAGTATAGTTATACCTGCTGCCTTTGTATTTTTTGGACCAGAAAGGATAAGAGATATTGCCTTTTCAGGAGCATTCAATTTAGGTTTTGTAACTATGCCTTTGGTGATTCAAAAGTTACCTTTATCAGCCATTTTTGGATTTTTATGGTTTTTTCTTTTATTTTTAGCAGGGATTACTTCTTCAATTTCTTTAGCACAACCTGCAATTGCATTTTTAGAGGATGAGTTTGATATCAAAAGGGAGAAGGCAGTCTCTATATTTGGAATAATTAGTTTTATTTTATGTCAACCTGTAATATTTTTATTAAATAAAGGGATAGTTGATGAGTTGGACTTCTGGGGAGGAACATTTAGTTTAGTTTTATTCGGTACAATCGAAACTATCCTTTTTGTTTGGGTCTTTGGAATGGAGCGTGCCTGGGAAGAAATTCATCGTGGAGCGCAGTTATTAGTTCCTAAGATTTATAAATTCATTATTAAATATATCACACCTTTATTTCTATTCTTTATTTTGGGATTTTGGTTTATCCAGCAAGGGCTACCCGTAATAATGATGAAGGGTATAACTTCTACCATGCGTTTCTATGTAATAATAACTCGTGTATCTCTTCTAATTTTATTTTTTGTTCTGATATTTTTAGTAAGGACTGCTTGGAGAAGGAAAAGGATTATAGAGGAAAGGTTAAGATGAATTTAGGTGGCTGGATTTTTATGAGTATCTCTTGGTTAATAATTATTTTGCTTTTGTGTTTCTGTTTTGTTAAAATATTTAAGCAAAAGGAGGTTTAAATTGATTAAAAAAAATTTTTCCTTTTTAATTTTTGGTTTTTATTTAATCTCTATTATAGGTTGTGCACCTTTACTTATCGGTGGAGCAGTAGGAGCTTTGGGAGGCTATGCTATAAGTAAGGATACAATTCAAGCAGAAACCCAAACAGACTACGATAAACTCTGGAATGCCTCTCTTACTTTGATCCGCTACCGTGGCAGTCCTAAAATTGAGGATTACGCACGGGGTTATATCCAGGCAGAGGTAGAGTCAAGTAAAGTCTGGATAAGAGTAATTCGTTTAACTAAGAATACAAACCGCATAAGAATTTCTTCAAGAAAATACCATCTTCCAAATCTTAATTTAGCTCAGGACCTGTTTGTAAGGATTATGGAAGAGGCAAAAAAATAAATTTAAAAAATTTTAAAAAATAATATAATATTTTATAAAATGCCGAGGTAGCTCAGTGGTAGAGCGCTGCCCTGAAAAGGCAGGCGTGGGGAGTTCGATTCTCCCCCTCGGCATTTTTTATTTTTAACCACGTATTTCATTTTTATCAGGCATGTTAAATATCTCATCTATCAAAAAATTTGTAGAGGAAAATTTTTCTCATTTTGGAATAAATAAAAAAAATGAAATCAGCCGTCTTTTTTATGAAATTTCTAAAAGACAAAACATTAATTTTTTAAAAATAATAAAAAATTTAAAAGATAAGAATTTTTCTTATATTAAAAAAATTCTTTTGAAAAGAAGATATCCCTATACCTTATTAAACGAAAAAGAACCCCGTTTTTATCTACCAGTTTTAGATATCCATCCGGAAAATAAATTCCCTATAAAAAAATTTAAGCTGTATCCTAAAAGAATCTATATTGAAAAAGAACTAAAAAATATTAGTTTTGTGAAAAGATTTAAAAGAAATTTTTCTAAAGCAGAATTTATAACCATCCCCTCATTAAAAGATTACCTTAAAGCCCACAGATACGATTTAAAGGATTATAACCAAAGAAAAGACAATTTTTTTATTGTAAAAGAAAGATACGATTTTTTTAAAAAATGTCCCTGTACAAAATCTGCGATAAATTGCAATTATTTTATTTTAAATTTGGGTTTTGGTTGTCCATATGAATGTATTTATTGTTATCTTCAGGAATATACTAATTCACCAGGGATAATTATCCCTTCCAATTTAGAAGATTTCTTTAGATACTTTAAGAGATTTAAAAAATCTTCTAAGTTAAGAATAGGAAGTGGTGAATTTACCGACTCTTTATTTCTCAATGATATAACAGGATATTCAGCTAGCTTAATTGATTTTTTTAAAGATTATCCGGATGTCTATTTTGAATTTAAAACCAAAAGTAAAAATATCAATTATCTTTTAAAATCAAAACCTTATAAAAATATAGTTGTCTCTTGGTCATTAAATCCACAGAAGATAATTAAGGAATGTGAGTTCTACACTGCAGATTTAAAAGAAAGAATTGAATCTGCTGTAATATGTACGCAGGCAGGATTTAAAGTAGGTTTTCATTTTGATCCTATTATTTATTATTCAGGATGGCAACGCGATTATAAAGAGGTAGTAGATTATCTTTTTGATAATATAAAAGAAGATAGAATTTCCTGGATAAGTTTAGGGACTTTGAGATTTAATCCAAGATTAAAAAAAATTATTGAGAACCGCTTTCCAGAAAATAGAATTTTAGATGAGGAGTTTATTTTTGGTTTTGATAACAAACTGCGTTATCCTAGGACATTGCGTTTCAATATATATAAAAAGATGCTGGGATTTATCCGAAAAAGAGCAAAATATGTATGGGTATATCTCTGTATGGAAGAAAAAGTTATCTGGCAGGCATTGGAAAATAGGGACAGACACCAATTTTTGTAATAGATATGTTTTTCTATTTAAATTAAGAATCATCTCTAAATAAAAAGCATACATTTTTAATTTGCGTTCATAATTATATAATTTCTTATTGATATTTGAGGTCTATATTATATAATAACCTTCATCTTAGGAGATGGTTTTAATAAAGGAGGTAAGATGGTTAATTTTAATCTTTTTTGGCTGGCGCCTTTTGGTTCAATTCTGGCTTTGGGTTTTGCTCTGTATCTGGCTTTAAGTGTTTTAAAGAAAGAGCGCGGAACAGAAAGGATGAAAGAAATCGCCGATGCGGTCAAAATTGGAGCAAAGGCATATTTAAAACAGCAGTACTTAGTGGTTTCTATATTTTTTGCCATAATGTTTTTTGTTTTACTTATTTTAAGTCTTAAAGGATACTTAGTTGTCTTTGTGCCTTTTGCATTTTTAACCGGCGGTTTCTTTTCGGGATTAGCCGGTTATATCGGAATGTCTATGGCAACCTCTTCAAGCGATCGCACTGCCGAGGCTGCGCGCAAAAGTTTAAACAGCGCCTTAAGGGTGGCTTTTTCGGGTGGAGCGGTGATGGGCTTAGTGGTGGTGGGTTTAGGGCTTTTGGATTTAAGTATTTGGTACTATTTCTTGAATTGGTATTATTCTTTTCATCCTCTGCCAGAGGGAATAGATAAGATTACAGCTATCACCTCTACCATGCTTTGCTTTGGTATGGGTGCATCATCTCAAGCCCTCTTTGCCAGAGTGGGAGGAGGAATTTTTACTAAGGCTGCGGATGTAGGTGCGGATTTAGTAGGAAAAGTAGAAGCAGGAATTCCCGAGGATGATCCCAGAAATCCAGCAGTGATTGCAGATAATGTGGGTGATAATGTAGGTGATGTGGCAGGAATGGGCGCAGATCTATATGAATCCTATGTGGGCTCAATTGTGGCGACCATGGCTTTGGCAGTGGCTGCCGGGTTAGGAATTAAAGGCGTAACTGTTCCCTTAGTAATGGCTTCTATAGGTGTAATCGCCTCTATTTTTGGAACATTTTTTGTAAGAGCAGAAGAGAAAGCAGAGCAGGGAGTTTTACTTAAAGCCTTGCGAAAGGGAATCTTTACCAGCGCAATTTTAATTGCCATATTTTCCTATTTTATTGTGAGATTGGTTCTGGGACAGGATTATATCGGGGTTTACTGGGCAATAATTTCTGGACTTTTGGCCGGGTTATGCTTGGGGATTTCTACGGAGTTTTTTACCTCAGATAAATATCCTCCTACGCGCTTTGTGGCTAATACCTCTTTAACTGGACCTGCAACTGTAATTATTGGAGGATTATCCATAGGCATGCTTTCTACAGCAATTCCAGTGATTTTAGTAACCATTGCCATTTTGGTAAGTTTCTATTTTTCTGGGGGAGCGCAGAATTTTAATTTAGGGCTTTATGGAATCGGGATTTCTGCAGTGGGGATGCTTTCTACCTTAGGAATAACCTTAGCCACTGATGCCTATGGTCCGATTGCCGATAACGCGGGTGGAAATGCCCAGATGTCTAATTTGGGAGAAGAGGTAAGAAGTCGCACTGATGCCTTAGATGCTTTAGGAAACACCACTGCCGCTACAGGTAAGGGTTTTGCTATTGGCTCAGCTGCTCTGACTGCTTTGGCTTTGATTGTGGCTTATAATGATAAGATTATCTCTTTAGGCAAAACCTTGGATATGAACTTTATGAATCCTCGACTTATCGGAGGTCTGTTTATTGGGGGAATGCTTCCATTTTTGTTCTGTGCTTTGACGATGGGTGCAGTAGGTAGAGCTGCCGGTAGAATTGTAGAGGAGGTAAGGAGACAGTTTAGAGAAATTATTGGTTTAATGCAAGGAAAAGCAAAACCCGATTATGCCCGCTGTGTAAAGATTGTAACTCAAGGTGCTCAGAAAGAGATGATTTTACCCAGTATTCTGGCTTTAATCTCACCTATAATTGTAGGTATATTTATGGGGCTGGAGGCAGAGATAGGTTTGCTTAGTGGTGCTTTAGTTTCTGGATTTGTTTTAGCAGTAATGATGGCAAATTCTGGATGCAGTTGGGATAATGCCAAAAAGTATATTGAAAAGGGTAATTTAGGAGGAAAAGGTTCAATTAATCATAAAGCAAGTATAGTCGGTGATACAGTAGGAGACCCCTTCAAAGATACCGCCGGACCATCTTTAAATATTCTGATTAAACTTATGTCTATGGTCTCCATTGTCTTTGCCGGCTTTATTGTAGCAAATACCTTTTTTAAATAATCTTAAGAGGAATAAAAGTATCTTAAATTATATAAGTTATAAAAAATTTTATTTGACAAAAAAATTAAATATTTTATAATTTTTTTATAAACGGAGAATATCTTGCAAAGAAAAAAAATAATTTTTTTTATTTTTTTATCCGCCTTAATTATTGAACTTTTTATCCATCCGAATTTTCTTAAGGCTCAGCCACCCAGTAATCTACCCACAAGAAACCTACGCAGTATTGGTAGCGCAACTACTGCTTTTTCTATAGACCTGGTAGTAAATATTGCTTCTGTGGGCAGACTGACTGCTGGAATATTTAACCCCCTTACGAACACAATTGAACATACGGGAACCACTGAGCGCGCTGAAGACCAGATTATTTATGTAAGTATTCCTGCTACGGTGGTAGTAACTAATGTAGGAAGAAGTCCTGCCAATCTCATCAGTGTAGATTTAGAGTACCAAAATTCAGGTTTTCCTTCAAGTTATGCCTTTTTCTTTTCTGTGCCTGGCTCAAGAATGGAAGGTTGTGCCTATTTTGAGGAAGAATTAGCCCCGGGCACAAGTAAAACCCTTAATGGTAAAATCATTGCTTATCCCAGAACCTTAAAAGAATATAAACAGATGCAGGGCAGAAGCAGTCGTTTTCGGGTTGATCCTCAAGATGTGGGTTATCCGCAAGGCAGAGTAAGAGAATCAAATGAAAGAAATAATTATTCTCATTACACCAGTTTTATTACTTTTCCGGAAGTTCTGTCTGATATTACCACCAGGATAAGAAGTATTGCCATTCCTGTTCTTAGAAGAGATAGAAGTGACCTAATTGATGTGCCGGTAGAATGCAGTAGAATCAGAATAGTTTTTGATCACGAAAACAGAATCAAGGAAAAAAAGAAGATAATAACATAGATGAGAGAGATATCACTCCTTTATTAAGCCATAGTAGTCCTGAAGTAACCACAATGCATTAAACTTTAAAAGAAAGGAGTAAAGATGACGAAAAGGATAATCATTTTTTCTTTGGGCTTGGTGTTTCTGTTGAGTTCTTCTCTGTTTGCGGAATTGCATATCAGTCAGGATTTAGTTGGAGTATTTTATAATGTAGAAGGAAACAAAGAACGTTCATTCTATCCCAATCATGATATCGATTATCTTTATGAAGGAGGCATTGATTTTAAAAATCCTTTTAAAGATTATGAACTATTTGGAAATATTGAATATCGCGCAACTGATGATAGATTAGTAGATGTTCAGGATTTTAGTATTGAGCGGATGTATTTTGGGCTAAAAGGCGAGGCGCTTGAGTTTTTAACCGGTGATTTTTATGCCAATTTTTCCGAGTATTCTTTGGGTAATGCCTTAAAAGGACTAAAACTGGTCTTAGGAAATGAGAAATCAAGCCGGCTTACTTTATTAGGAGGTATGGATACCTCTAAATGGGAGGATTTATGGGAGACCCGGCAGGATGATTCCGCAACTAGAAAATATGTCTGGGGAGGCCGCTTAGAGAATAACCTTTTTAATAATAAACTTTCCTTAAATTTTAACTACGGCGGTTCACTGGATGACCCCGCATACATTAGTTCTACCACCAGCCAACTTCTGGTAAATGTTTTCAGTACCGATTTAAAATATGTGATTAATGATTATTTTACTTTCAGTTCAGAGCTTGCGCAAAGTTTTACCGATGAAGACAAAAGACTTGATGAATTAAAGACTAAATCTGACCGTGCTTTAAAGGCGGTTTTGGATTTTAATAGTTCTGCCTATACTTTAACCACTACTTATTCAAGGGTGGGTAATCACTTTTATACTACTGGAGGTTTTTCTGCCTCTGATTTAGAAACCTTAAATTTTGATGCCATGTGGTTTATGCCCTTAAGAATTAAATTTACCCATTATCTACATACTGATAGGGATAACCTCTCAGATACCAAAACCACTACTACCAATCAGATTAACCCGGGTGGCAAATTTTCTCTGCAGCTTCCCTATGATATATCTTTAGATTTTGGTTCGGATCTACGCAAACGTTTCTCTACGGATAAATCTACTAATTCTAAAACCTATACCCACAGTCTAAATCTAAACAAGGATTTTCGGATATTTTATTCTACTTTAGGTTATTCTAAAACTATTGTTTCGGATAAAGTAAGTCCTTCTTCAGAAAGAGAAACCGATACCTATTCCTTAGGTTTAGATGGGAACTTTAATCTAAAAGAAGTAAAATTAAGCTGGAATTTTTCTGAAGATATAAATCATGACCACTATAAAGAGGTAAACGAGGCAGATTTCTCGACAACAACCGGTTTCGGATTAAAACTTGATTTTCCCTCTTCACTTAGCTTAAATGCTAAGGTTTCTTTTTCGGATAATAACTATTATCAGAATGATACGGATTCCAATACCAATCAGTATTCCTTTTCGCTTTCGCGCAACTTAAAGGATAATCTTTCTTTTGAGTTAAGCTATGACCATAAAGGTTACGAATATGTGGATGGAGATAACGACTATGCAGAAAGGATTTTAAAGTGGAAGTTAAGTTACAGATTTTAAGAAAAGGAGGGTAAAAGAAATGGTAAAAAAATTTATTTTAATCGCAATTATTTGTTTGGTTTTTGGGGGTTCGGTTTTTGCGCAAACCCTACTGGTTAACAATAAGGAAATAGAAGAGGCAAGCACCTTAAATCTATTTTATGATGATTTAGAACAGGGAAAGATTTTCTTTTCTTTACGCGCATACAAATTAAACAAGGCAGAAATCACCTTTGATCAAGGAAGAACCTGGCAGGAAATGCAAAAAGAAAAGGATTATTTTATTTTTGGCTATCGGCCCCTGCAGGAAGAAGAAATTAGGCCTGAATTTCTTCTAACCGAAGAGAGCGGTTCAGTCAGAACCTATAAACCCAATGTAAAAGTTATTTACCAAAAGAAAAAACCCGATGAGGCGGTTCTATTAGTTTTAGATAAAATGAAACTTTATTATGAGGGAGAAAATATTGATAGGTTTATGGATTTATTTTCTACCAGCTACCCTGATAGAATAAAATTTAAAGAGGCAATCCAGAATGATTTTTATAATTACAAAAATATAAGGTTAAGATATAGGGTTGACCGTAAGACCTTTGATAGTGATTATAAAGGTGCAATCTGGGATGTATATTGGGAGAGAAAATATGATGATAGGGATGGAACAAGTTTTTCGGATTCGGCTAACATTTCTATGCGTTTAGATAAAGAAGGA
>JAMWCN010000027.1 GCA_023819505.1 Candidatus Omnitrophota bacterium
CAGATAACTAGCTACCATAATATCGAAATAAGGAAATTTTATCTCTATACCTTTTGACTTTGAAAAATTAAATAAAGTTTTTAAGTCATAACCTATCTTTTTTATTTCAGGATCTTCTAAAATAGATCTTGCCTCATCTATCTTGCATTCGCAGATTAAATTTTCAGGACAGAGAAAGTAGATATAATCTTTACGGTAATCACAGAAGATTATCACTTCATTACTTATATGTTTTTTAAAATCTTCTAAACTTAATTTTTGACAAGAAGGGTTCTTTAAAACAGACCTATTTGGGATAGGTATACCTTTAAGTAAGCGTTTAAATTCCAGTTTTCTAAAAATATTATATAACTGAAGCCAGTCGGGTTCTTTTATCTTTAAATCCTGCCATCCCAAATCTAAAGGAACTTCTCTATTTAATTTAATGAGTTGATGACTCAATTCTAAAAAGGGCAGATTCTCTTTTATAGTATTTTTTATATTCAAAGATCCAATCTTATCTAAATGATTTTTCAAATTCTCCAAAGAGTAAAATCTTTTTATAAGCTCGACTGCGGTTTTTTCTCCAATCCCTAAAATTCCAGGTATATTATCGGAACTATCTCCCATTAAAGCTAAAATATCAGGGATCTGGCTTGGCTTTACACCGTAACGCTGGATAACTTCCTTCTCTGTATAGATCTTTTCTTTATCCTTATAAGGACTTATAACCACTACTTTTTCATCTACTAACTGAAGGATATCCTTATCAGAACTGACAATAATTATAGAGCTAAAATTATCTTTGAATCTCTCTACTAAAGTGGCGATAATATCATCTGCTTCAAAGCCCTCCCTTTCAAGATAGCATATACCATAAGCACTAATTATTTTTTTAATCCAGGGAATTTGAACTGCTAAATCATCTGGCATAGAAGGTCTTGTTATCTTATAGGCAGAAAATTTTTCTTGCCTAAATGTCTTACGGGAAACGTCAAAACAGATGGCTATATACTGAGGTTTATTCTCTTTTATGATTTTAGTAAGCATATTTACAAAACCGTATATAGCATTTGTAGGCTGACCCCAGGATGTAGAAAGCCCCCTCAAAGCATAAAATGCCCGATAACAGAAAGCAGTAGCATCTATAAGATAAAGTTTAGGAAATTCCTTATATAAAGAGCTCATCTAATTCATAAATTTATTTTTTAATGGGAATCATTCATTAAAGATAGCTTCGAATGGAAAAATCTAATGGCGAAGAGTCTCTTCTTTTAATTTATTATGAACTTTCTCGATAAACTTATCTATCCTTGTATCTGAAGGATCGAGATGTTTTGCCACTGCCACTTCATCTAATGCGGAGATATAATCGCCCTGTTTAAATTTAGCTTCTGCCCTACTAAGGTATTCATCAACAACTAATTTCTTTGTTGGTTCCTTCTCAAGAGAAGGTTTTTTAGGTGCGGATCTTACTGCAGAGATCAGCTCCATCACCTCTTTTTCTTGAAGCTCTTTAGCTAATTCCTTATCGATAAGAGCGATATTCTCTAGGTGTTCTAATGCTTTCTTCGTCCAAGGATCGTCGGGAAAACCGAGTGCAACTCTTTTTTTCCAAAATTCAACTGCTTTCTTCAAATCTCCCTTCGCTTCATATAAAGAAGCTAAATTAAAATAAGCGGATAAACAATTTGGATCTATCTGTAAACTTTTTAAATAGTAATTTTCAGCTATCTGTTCTAATCCTTTCATCTCATAGATAACTCCTAAATCACAATAAGCTTGAGCATAACTGGGGTCCAATGCTATTGCCTTCTCGTAGAAATTAACCGCTTCCTCTAATTTTCCGATACGCTGAAGCTTTAGACCTTCTTCGCGGTAAATTCTTGCTTCTTTTTGGAGAGTGGTTAATTTCTTTTCTTCTAAAGAACGCTTTTCAGGTAGAGAAAAAGGTTCTTTCTGTTTTTTATTTTCTGAAATATCTTTATAGATAAGATATCCACGATTTTGAAGAGAAGAATTTTGAACTTCTTGGGCTAAAACTAAAGAAAAGAACGATATTATACTAATAGATAAAAAAAATCTTACCAAGATAATTGACATTAAATAATAATATATTAAAACTTAAATCTAGTCAAGAATTTTATAAAAATTTTTGCCCTTGCTGTTTTAAGATTTTCTACCTTCATCTTGATAGATATTCAGAATCCTTTATTATAAATCTCCAAAACCATCTTTTACATATCCCTGCATAAGGTATATTTATCCTCGGTGTAGATGATATCTCTTCTTTTCTGATATTTTCTCCCTCTGTAAAATAAAGTTCATCGCCTTCGATCATATCAAATCCATTTAAAGATTTATTTATCTTTAAAGCCTTACATAATTTTCCTGGACCATTAAGCAATTTTTTAATGTCGTAATTATCTTTTGATTTATCCAAATTTTTTAAAATAAGATCGATACCCTCGATCGGTTCTAATGCCCTAATTAAAATCCCTCCTGCTTTACCTTTATTATGGCAGACTACATTTAAACAGAAAGTATTGACATGGACAGGATAGATATAAGCTAAACCTGTTTTCCCAAATAAGAGGGAAGTTCTTCTGTTATATCCAAATCTTCCTACATGGCAGCCTAAATCGTATCTTCCTCCATAGGCTTCAGTCTCAACTACTTTTGAAATTATCCTGCCATAAGAAAAATTCCTTACCAAATACTTTCCTAACAATTTATAAGCAACATCTTTTGGATGGTAGTTAAAAAAATTTCTTTTTAGTCTCTTTAATTTATTATTATCTAACATTGAATTTTATACTAAAGGTTCCAATTTTAAGGCAGGATGATTTACTTTTTCTAAAAAAGGTAAAAGCTCCTCAAGGGTGGTGGCTATAGTTTCGTCAGCGATCTTATCAACTAAATCAGGATAGCCTAACTCTTCTGCACGTTTTTTAAGTTTATCTGATAAAAAATCTTTTAATTCCTTGGTCATCCAGACAACCCTTAAGAGTCCACTTTCGGCTAAAAGAAATTTTTTACTAACGATATAAAGTCTTCCAATTCCTAAAAATCCTGGGGTCTGTACTCCTCCGCCTACAGAGCCGGCTAAGGTAGTAAAGGTCATTCCACAGGGAGTCATCCCAGAGTAATCTCTATTTACAATCATCACTCCATTTGCCTCAGGAAGCACTGCTACAATACATTCAAAACAACCACAGGAGCTCTGGGGACTGTCCATCAAAGAATACATACTTACCTTTTCTATAGTTTTGTTAGATTTCTGATAGACAAAATCATTTACATTTTTCCACTGACCCAATCGCGCATCCAAAAATTCTCCTTTTAAGATCGGTTGATTCGGCCCTGATGGCATAATCTCATAGGAGGCTTTAGCATCAAGCCAGGAATAGGCACCGCACAGTCCAAGACGCTCAGGTGTAATAATACAGACATGATTAGGAGCAAAGGATTGACACAGAAGACAGGAATAAAAAGTATCCACACTCTCATCAGTCATTCCACTTAAACGCTCATCACGCTCGCTGTATGTCTTTTTTGCTTCCTTCAACAATCTTTCTACATCCTCTTTTTTTGTATAGAGCTTTACTTGAATTTTATCTACAATTGCAGAATACTCCTGATGGAACATGGCATGTAAAATTATTCCAATGTGTTTTAAACGGAATCCTTTATTATATGCCTCATTACTTATCCTTATCCAGTTCATATCCCTCTGACCTATATGCATTACACCCTGTGCATAGTTAATAAAGCGGTGGATCTGGCGTTCTAAAATTGGTTCGAAATCCTTCTGCATTTTTCTGCCTGCTACTTCTACTAAAATTCCCAAAGGTAAAGTTTTAGTACCCATCTCTAACTGATCTATATCTGGACCGATGAGTTCGATTTTACCCTCCTCGATCTCATCAAAGTTAGCCATCCGCAGATATTCAAAAGAGGGCTCTTCTGACCTTCCTCCAAACTCAATATAGAGATTTTCCTTTCTTACCCTTTCTCCTTCAAAGGCAGCGGCATAGGCAACCGGGATATTAATGGAAGAAACCTTTACCTTTACTCCCCTTACTTCAATAGCCCGGGAAATAAGTTTTTTATGATCTAATTCTTTTACCAGTGCCTCATAGGTAGTGATCCCTGAAGGTCTTATTTCAGGTATATCTGTATCCGCAATGATTGGAAATCCCATATTTATTGCACCTGCACCTGTAGCGTATTTTAAATCATCAAGTTCACCTAAAGCCAAACCAAAGGCAAAGACACGCTCTTTGGTGTATAAAAGTATCTTCTTTGCCTCTGCAGGTTTTAGTCCTCCAAAGGTTAAAGCAGAACGCACTGCCCAGTTTAAAGGATAAATTGCTGATAAAGTATCCCGACCATAGGGAACAATATAATTTTCCCAACCCATTTGTACATTCTCTTCTAACAGTTGATCGATTATGGAACGGCCATTAGTGGAAGAACCCACAAAGACTAAGATATTTCTTTCCTGAAGTTGCCGAACTATCTCTACTGCGGTTTTATTATCAGGTGCTGCCCCTAAAATAGCAGCAAATCCAGGCATCCTGCCATCTACCAATTGAATCCCCAAAGAACGCATAATCGTATCCGTAAAGAAACCCATACAATCCTTCTGGGGTTCTTCTTTATAAAGATAACGTAAAGCCATAATCAGTTCTTCACATAAAAGAGTAGCAATTCCTGCATCCAGAGCATCACCTAAATAGGGAAGCCAGATCCTCTCAGAGGGAAGCTGTGGAAGAAGTTCTTTTGCATGTTCTAAGATGGGTAAAGCATCCCTTAATCTTTCTACATGCGCTCCTAAAAGGGCATTTGCCATGGGTAGATAAAATGCAGTTTCAGGAAAGGAGAGTTTTTCTTCAGGACCTTTCTCTTTTATCGCCTTATTTAAAAAATCCTCTGCCTCTTTATAGATCCTATAAGCTCCCCTTATAACTGCACTGGCAACAAGCTTAGACATAAATTTTTTCTTTTTCTTTTTTTAATAAATCCTTAATTACAGGATAACTAAAATTTTCTGCAAGGAGTTTCTCTTTAATAGCAGATACATCAACTTTTTCCTTAATCAATCTTAAATATAGGCCACTGTTTCTTATATCACCTATCAATATCCCACCTACCAACAGATTATTTTTTAAAATCAACTTCTTATAAATATTTCTTTTTTCATCACAGATTTTAAGTTCCTCAAAAGATGTATCATTTTCTTTTATCCGATACATTCCTAAAGAAACAACAGCCAATCCAAAAAACTCTAAGGAGTTCATTCCTAAAGAACCTTCATATTTAAAACTTTCTCCTGCCATATTCAAACCGGCAACCTTTCCCTGCTCAATTGCTACTGGCCAGAGGGCATTTATGGCATAGGTTCCCAAAGTAATATCAAAACTTTCACAGACATCACCTGCAGTATAGATATTGGGGATATTTGTCTGCATATATTCATTACTAATTATACCCTCATTAAATTTAATGTTGGTTTCTTTTACGAGATCAATATTAGGAATTATTCCTTTTCCTACTATTACCAGGGAACAACCGATAATTTTTCCGGATTCTAATTTTATTGCCTTCGTATCACCATCTCCGATAATCTCAACTGCATCCTGACCAAAAATTATTTCAATTCCATTTTCCTCCAGTTTCTTCTGTACAAATCTTGCTGCCTCAAAATCTAATATCTGGGATAACACCTGTCTTGATTTGATGATAATTTTAGTTTCAATATTACGTCTATGTAAGGCGTAGGCGACTTTTAGTCCAATAAGTCCTCCACCTAAAACACAGGCAGTTTTGGTATAGGGAAGAATTTTTTCTATATCTTTTACATCCTTAATTGTACGAAAACCAAAGACCCCTCTCTTTTTAATTCCAGCAATATCTGGAAACTTTGGGCTGGCACCGGTGGCAATAAGTAAATAATCAAAATTTAATTGGGTTTTATCCTCAAGGATAACCCGATTTTTTTTAGGGTCGACTCGCAAAACTTTTTTGTTTAAAATAAGCTCTATATTGTAATCTTTGTAGAAATTTTCTGGTCGATATAATAATTTATCCTCTCCCACCTCACCTGCCAGATAATAAGAGATAAGACAGCGGCAGTAAGAAGGATAATCCTCATCAGAGATAACAATGATCTTAGATTCTTTATCCTTGGTTCTAATTGCCTCAACTGCAGAGATTCCTGCTGCCGAATTTCCCGCAATTACAAATTGCTTCATTTTTTAACCTCTAATAAAAAATCTTCCTCCTGCCATAAAATCGCTGTTGTAGGGCATGCCTTTACACAGGCAGGCTCATCTTTGTTTTTACACTTATCGCAGCGTACAGGAATCTTTCTATTAATATCCGGTCTGATTGCACCGTAAGGACAGACCATCACACATATCCAACAACCTACACAGCGTTCCTCATTATGAATAACTAAGCCTTTTTCTTTATCATAAACAAGGGCTCCTGCCATACAGGCATCCACACAGGGATGCTCTTTACAGTGTAAACAACTTAAAGGAAAATTTTTTCCTTCAAAAAAATATACCTTTTTGCGCGGTAAAACCTTCTGTTTTATGGCACAGAAAAGTGTTTCTTCTCCTGCATGGGCTACTGCACAGGCGATTTCACAGGATCTACAACCTAAACACTTATCAATTCTATAATACAATCTCTTCATCTTATTGATACATTAGTGGTTTTAACTTTAATAGCTCTCTTTTTTTATCAATATGCTCGATCATAAGCTTTGCCATCTTAAAGGGATCATCGCAGAAATCAAATCTTGCACCTACAAGTTCTTCCAATTCTTTAGTTAAATAACTACTTACATTTTTACTACCTAAAACTGCAAAGGGAGAAGCTCCAAAGACAGTGTAGACTCCTGAAGCAACAAAATAAAATCCAATGGTGATTGCTTTTTCAGACATCCATTCAGGTGCGGCACCAGCTGCAGGCAGATCAGAGATATCCTCACCCAGGCCTCCTTCAGCAATAATTTCTGAAGCAGCAGTCAAAATCCGGCTATTATCCACACAGGAACCCAAATGTAGAACCGCAGGAATCCCCACTGCCTCACAGATTTCCTGTAAACCCTTTCCTGCATATTCTTTTGCTGCCTCTGGAATAAGTAATCCTTCTTTTGCAGAGGCAATCGCAGAAC
Organism: Candidatus Omnitrophota bacterium; assembly: GCA_023819505.1. GTDB lineage: Bacteria > Omnitrophota > Gorgyraeia > Gygaellales > JAMWCP01 > JAMWCN01. The sequence continues at coordinate 7,169 of JAMWCN010000027.1, forward strand.
ATCCTGTCTGTAAAACCAGAATATCATTTTTAATCAACTCTTTAGCTAAAGTGGTATGAAAATAGTCATGGGTCTGTTTGGGATTATTGCACCCTACAATTCCTGCTATTCCCCGCAGCCTTCCTGAAATAATTGCCTCATTTAAAGGTCGATAAGTTGCCCGATACCTTCCACCCAAAATTCTAAAAACAATCTCTTTAGTAAAACCAGCAACCAAATCCATCTGTTGCTTGGGAATATTTACCCTATCTTTGTTGCGGTAAGAAAAATTCTCAACTCCTAAACGGATAATCTTTTTGGCTACCTCGTATGCTTTTTGAGGTTCAAATTCGATATGCTCTACACCAGGAAAACGTGCCTTAGGATTGGTAGTAATAAGTTTGGTATGGAAACAACTGGCAACATCCTTTAAAGCAGGCATAATACATTGAACATCTACCATCATCACCTCTACTGCTCCGGTAATAATGGCTAATTCCTGATGTAAAAAATTCCCTGCTACCGGAATTCCATGGCGCATCAAAACCTCATTAGCAGTACAACATATCCCTGCTAAATTTATACCTTGAGCACCTTTCTCTTTGGCTAATTTCACTAATTCTGGATCTTTAGCAGCCTTTACCGCCATCTCTGATAAGATCGGTTCATGACCATGTACCACAATATTGACAAAATCTTCTTTCAATACCCCTAAATTAACTTTTCCCCTTATCGGCTGAGGGCTCCCTAAGATTATATCCTGTAAATCCGTGGCAATCATTGAACCACCCCAGCCATCAGAGAGACTACACTTTAAAGCAGATTTAATTAAATTTTTATAATCATTATCCACTCCCATATTGGTAGTATGTAGGGTCTCCACTATCTCACGGTCAACTCCCCGTGGAGATATACCCAATTTCTTCCAGAGATTCTGACGTTTTTCAGGTGCACGTTTTATAAAAATAAGCTGGTCTTGTTGTTTTCCAAATTCCATAAGAATTCTCCAAGCAACTTCCTTAACTATCTTTTCTTCAGGAAGATCTAAATTTATCTCAAGTTCTTTTGCTAATTCCTTTAATTTATTTTTATCCAAAATTTGATAATCATGGGCTTTACCTTCTGCTAATAGAAATAAAGTATGGGCAACATCTCTTCCATGGTCAGAATGTGCACTAGCTCCTGCAGCTACTTTTCTGGCTAAGTTTCTTGCTGCAATTGTATCGGAATCAGCACCACAGATACCAGTTTGCGCCCCCTCACCAAAAGGATCGATTCTACAAGGACCCATATTACAGACTGTACAACATAGACCCAGCTGGCTAAAACCACACTGTGGAAGTTGCTCTTCAAATCTGTCCCAAACTGTTTTTATGTTTTCCTCTTCAGCTTTTTTTAATACCTTTTGCACCGCAATATCTATAGACCTTTTAGATTCTTTATCCATAAGAGTTTCTCCTTTTTTAAAGCCCTGCGGAATCTAAAACCAGAGGAACTTTTTTCTCCCAGCCAATTGGCATAATATGGATTCCCTGACACATGGGTTTTAACTCTTTAATTAAACGGGAGGCAATCTCTATAGATTTTTTCACCTTATCTTTAGCCTCTTCCATCTCCTTGATTAAATCCTCAGGAACAAAAATCCCTGAAACATTTTTATTCATATAGCGTGCCATCCCTGCGGATTTTAAAAGAACGATTCCTGCTAAAATTGTAGTTTTAAGATGCTTAATCTTGGATAGGAATCTTTCAAAAACTTTTATATCGTATACTGCTTGAGTTTGAAAAAATTCTGCACCTGCTTGTAGTTTCTTCTCCATTTTGATAATCTGGGGCTCTATAGGATCTTGACCTGGATTTACCACTGCTCCTAAACAGAATTTAGGAGGACTACCTTCTAGTTTATTTCCTTTCATATCAAAACCTTCGGTTAGACGCCTGGCTACCTGAAGTAATTGCACGGAATCTAAATCAAATACTGGCTTTGTCTCAGGATGATCTCCTAAACTAGGATGGTCTCCTGTCAAAATTAAAACATTCTCTATTCCTAGGCTTGCTGCCGAAAGTAAATCTGACTGCAAGGCAAGTCTGTTTCTATCTCTACAGGTTAACTGGTATATCGGTTCAAATCCATTCTGTTTAAGTAAAGCACAAACTGCTAAAGAACCTAAACGCATCACAGAACTCTGTAGATCTGTAACATTTATGGCATCAACTCTATGGCGCATAAGCTCGGCGTCCTCCAAAATAGTTCTGGTATCTATACCTTTAGGTGGACCAATTTCAGAGGTAATTAAAAATTTACCTGCTTTTATCTTTTCTTTAAAGTTCATCTTTTAGATTTGCAATTTTGTTGCCTCTAATAAATTGCGCATCAACATCACAGTAGTTAAAGGTCCTACTCCTCCAGGAACAGGAGTAATCCAGGAGGCCCTCTTAGAAGCCTCCTCAAGTTCTACATCCCCAACAATTTTATCACCTACCTTATTTATTCCTACATCGATCACAATTGCACCCTCTTTGATCCAATTCCCCTTGATCAAATTTGCTTTCCCTACTGCTACCACTAAAATTTCTGCCTGCTTTACATGTTCTTCTAATTTGGACCTCTGAGATGTAGCAATATGGCAGACGGTTGTGGTAGCAAATTTTTCCAACAACAATAAGGCTAGAGGTTTTCCCACAATCTCAGAGTGCCCTACCACCACTACTTCTTTTCCGTAAAGATCTACTTTTGTCTCCTTTAATAGTTCCATTACTGCAGAAGGAGTGCAAGGTAGAATCTTTGCTTTTCCAAAGATAAGCTTTCCCAAATTTTTTGGATTTAAACCTTCTACATCTTTTTTAGGATCAATGTACTCAGATATGTTTTTATAATCTATATGGGAAGGAAGTGGCATCTGTAAAATTATTCCGTGGATAGAGTTATCTAAATTCAAATTTTGGATAAACTCAATTAATTTAGATTCACTGATATTACTATCTAATTTATAGAAGCGGTAGTCAATCCCTAAGGATTCAGCAGTTTTTTTCTGACTTTTTATATAAACCTCGCAGGCAGGATTCTCTAATACTTGAATACTTGCCAAAACAGGTTTTATATCAAAATTTAAAATCTCCTTCTTAAGTTCTTCCTTTAGCCTTTCTGCTATGGGTTTACCTTCTAATAAATGTGCCAACTTTCTCCACTACCTCCTTTCGTATCTTATTGAACTCTCTTGATTTCTTTAAAATCTCCTTTCTTATTCTGGAAGTTATTTTTTTATCTTTTATAAATTTTAAATTTGCCTCCACATTAAAATAGGCACCCCAAAAACCTGCCTCCAAAAATATGGCAGCGCAGGCAACATCACTGAAGAGATTTTTATTAGCTTTCTCTAAAAGCAAAGGACACAACTTCATTGCCTCATAACAGGATTGGGCTACTTTTAAAGGAACTTCTAAGCAATACCAGATATTTTTACTTCTGTATGCTTTCACATCCTCATCTACAAATCTTAAGAAATTATCTTTTAATTTCTCCGAAGAAGATAGAATCCTTTTTAATTCTTTCTCATAATTAAGATATTTTGGTTTACCTAAAGTAAAATTAACTACCATACTGACTAAACTTACTCCAAGCCCAGCAACCAATGCTGAAGCAGAACCCCCTCCTGGGGTAGGTAGTTTATCTGCCAAATCATTAAGGTATCGTTTAAGTGAGCTATTACAATACATTTTCAATTTTTAATTTTATTAAGATAGACCGATGATCCTTCCTTTTTCATCAATATCTATCTTTTCTCCCAAAGGATTAGTTGGCAATCCCGGCATAGTTTGCATCTTTCCGCATAAAGGATAAAGAAACCCTGCTCCGCAGGAAGCTCGTATATCCCTTATCGGTAAAATAAAATCTTTCGGTCTTCCCTTTAGATTAGGATCATGTGATAAAGAAAGATGTGTCTTTGCCATACAGATAGCAAGTTTATCCCATCCTCTCTGGGTAAAAAGATTTATTTTTTCTTCCGCAACTTTTGAATATTCTATATCCTTTGCTCCGTATATACTTGTAGCGATTATTTTAATCTTTTCTTTTATGGGAAGTTCTAAAGGGTAAAGAAAATTAAAATTCTTTGGCAATTTAGTTGCCTCTATCACTGCTTTAGCTAAATTTATGCCTCCTTGTGAACCTTTATGATAAACTTCACTAACTTGGCAATCATAAGCACCGAACTCAATTGCTTTCTTCTTTACAAAATCGATTTCGGCTTGAGTATCCGTATCAAATTTATTTATCGCTACCACTACTGGGATTCCAAAGAATTTAACATTTTCAATCTGCTTTTCTAAATTACAGATCCCTTCCTCTATTAAAGAGATGTTCTCTTTATATAAAGCTTCATCCAAAGGTCTTCCTGGTATTACCTTTATTTTATTACTGTGCACCTTTAATGCACGGATAGAGCAGACAATCACTGCCACATCAGGAGTAAATCCGCTTACTCTACATTTTATATCAAAAAATTTTTCTGCTCCGCAATCTGCACCGAAACCGGCCTCAGTTACTACAAATTTAGATAACCTTAAGGCGATCTTATCTGCAATTATAGAACTATTACCATGAGCGATGTTAGCAAAAGGGCCTGCATGTACAAAACAGGGAGTGTTCTCTACAGTCTGGATAAGATTTGGCTTTATCGCGTCCTTTAAAAGCACAGCCATTGCTCCTGCTACTTTTATATCCTCACAGGTTATAGGATTGCCTCTTATATCTTCAGCTAAGACGATCTTAGAGAGTCTTCTTCTTAAATCAAAATAATCAGAACTTAAAGCCAAAATTGCCATCACCTCAGAGGCAACTGTAATGTCAAAACCGGAATCGCGTGGTATACCATCCTCAGAGGAACCTAAACCGATCTTTACATTTCTTAAAAACCGATCACTTACATCCACTACCCTTCGCCAACTGATAGTGGTTGGATTTATATTTAGTCTATTTCCATGATAGATATGATTATCCAAAAAAGCACTAGCTAAATTATGGGCAAGTCCTACCGCATGCACATCACCGGTAAAATGGAGATTGAAATCCTCCATAGGAAGTACCTGAGAATAACCTCCACCACTAGCTCCGCCTTTTATTCCAAATACCGGCCCCAAAGAAGGCTGTCTGATACAACAACTGGTAAGTTTTCCCAATCTATTTAAGGCCATAGCCAGCCCAATGGTAGTAACAGTTTTTCCTTCACCTAAAGGTGTAGGAGTTATAGCGGTAACTAAGATATATTTGCCTAAAGGAAACTTATTTATTCTTTCTAAAATACTTAAGTCTATTTTAGCTATATATCTGCCAAAAGGGATAAGATACTTTTTATCTATCTTTAGTTTCTTAGCGATCTTAACGATGGGTTCTATTTTTGCTTTTCTACAGATACTAAGATCGTCAAGCATATGCTTCTTCTACTTCAAAAGCATCTCTAATAAGCTCTATTTTAGGAATATTTCCATCCCAAAGTATGGAGACTACATCGAAACGCACTTTTTTATTAAGAAGCCTCTTTTCTTTCAAATATGCTAAAGCTACCTTTGCTATCCTTTTCTTTTTTGTTATAGAAACAGCTTCCTGAGGTAGTCCGAAGTTAAAATTTTTTCTTGTCTTTACTTCAATAAAACAGATTTCATTTTTCTCTTTAGCAATTATATCTATCTGACCGAAATTTGTGCGGAAGTTTCTCTCTAAAATTTTGAATCCATTTTTTTTTAAAAAATCAACCGCAGATTCTTCTCCTCTTAAACCTAAAGATAAATTATGCATCTCTATTCCACCTGGGTAGCTTGCTTTCCAATACGCTCTCTTAAATAGTAAAGTCTTGCCCTCTTTCTTTTAGGAGCACTTTTTAAAACCTCAATTCTCTCTATGTAAGGAGAATGGAGTGGAAATACCTGCTCAATACCTTCTCCGTAAGAGACCCTTCTTACAGTAAAGGAACTGCGTATCCCTGAACCTTTTTTGGCAATCACAATTCCCTCAAAAGGATGATACCTTACTTTATCCTGCTCAAAAATTTTAGTTATAACCCTTACCGTATCTCCTACACCAAAAGAAGGTATATCCTTCTTTATAAACTCTTCTTCAATCGCTTTTATCTTATCCATAAGTTATCAGTCTCCTTTCCCTAATAAAAGATCTGGTCTTTTATTTAAAGTAAGTTTCAGTGCTTCTTT
>JAMWCN010000028.1 GCA_023819505.1 Candidatus Omnitrophota bacterium
TATTCCTTTAAAGAAGGCCATACTAAAGACCAAGGAAATGCCGTCTATAAGTTTTTGACATATTTTCTATATCTAAAATGATAAACAATACCACTGAACCAAAATCCGGATTCCAGGCAGGCTCTCCACAGATTTTTACCCCACTCCTTAAATATCCCTTCACCAAGGCAGGTAATTTTAAAAAGGTATCTTTATATTCAGTTACTTTTAATTTTTTATCTAAACCTTTAAAGATACATTTCTTTAAGGGATAAACCCTAAATTGAGAAGAGGCGTAATATTTCTGTTTTACTAAACTGAAGCAACTACTTACATAATTAGGTTCAGTAGAGTTTAATCTTACTGAACCAAACACATAACGCACATTATTTTCTTTTATATATTTAGCAATTCCACTCCAAAGTAAGTGTATAATAATTCCTTCTCGGTAATCCTTGTGTATACAGGAACGACTTAGTTCTAACTTTCTTTCTTTTAATTTTTTAATATTTTTTATATCAAATATTTTTTCTGAATAGAAGCCTATTTTTGGATTAACTTTATAGTCAAGGAGCAAGCGATAGGTTCCTATAACAAGATTTTTTGAGTGATCGATAACAATCAGATGATCGCAGTACTTATCATAGATATCAGTCTCTAATGACTCAGAAGAAAACGCTTTGCCCAGTTCTTTTTTAAAGATCTCAAAACGCAGTCTGAAAACAGATTCTTTTTCTTCCTTGGTTTTGGCAATCTTTATCTCATAATCAAACATAGCTAAATTTTAGCATAGTTAAAGAAAATTAGCAAAGGATAGTTTAATACATAGTTTAATAAAGGCAAACTTTTTAGTAAGGTTTTTCATCATATGAGAGTGGACAATTATTTGACAAAAACTATTACCTAAATAATATTTTATTTTTTATCTATTCTGTGTTAAAATAGTAAATAAAAAAGGAGGTGTGAATATGGGAGAGACAAATTTAGGTAAGACCTCAACAGGGATGCAGGCAAATGTAGCCGGGCTTTTAAGTTATCTTCTGGGATTTATCACCGGAATCATCTTCTATGTAATTGAGAAGGAAAACAAATTCGTACGCTTTCATGCGATGCAGTCAACAGTGGTTTTTGGGTTTCTCTTTGTGCTCTCGATGGTTTTAAGGTTTATTCCTATACTGGGCTGGACTTTAAACATATTGGTCTCCATATTTTCTTTGATTCTCTGGATAATCCTAATGATTAAGGCATATCAGGGAGAGAGTTTTAAACTTCCTGTAGCCGGTGATATTGCAGAGAAAAACGCTTAATAGGGACAGACACTATTTTTCAAAAACCTCTTTTTAAATATTAATTTTTTCGCTCTTATCCCATTCAAGTAATATAATATTTATCATAAAAAAGGAGAAGAATGTATAAAAAATTATTGCTTTGGATAATTATTTTTATGTGGATAGGAGTTTGCTTGGCTGAAGATAGTCTTGTGATCGATGATTTTGAAAATCCTATCTTTGGTGGTCCAGAGGGAACCATAGATTTTGGCTCAGGAAATGGCTCAGAAGTAAAGGTTATAGCAACTGAAGAGATTAAATATTCAGGAAAACAGGCAATCAAAGTAGATTTTAAGGCAAAAGAAGGTGGTTATATGTGGGTAGCCAGAGGCTTTGATTTAGATGCAAGTAATAGTCAGTGGTTGGTTAACCCTCAGGATATAAACTGGCCCGATTATTATGCTATCTCTTTCTATATGTATGGAACGGACTCTAAAGCAGATGTGGTTTTGGATATAAAGGATAAGGGTTCTGAGATGTGGAGATTTTTATTTAAGGATGATTTTTCTGGCTGGAAAAGAATAATCTGCCCATTTGATAAATTTTTTAGTCGCACTGACTGGCAACCGGATTCTTCTGACAGAAACGGTATTTTAGATTTTCCCCTAAAAAGTTATCAATTTGAGATCTTACCTTCCGCAGAAGGAACCCTTTATTTTGATAAGGTAGAGTTAGTTAAGAAATAATCCATCTTTATAATTTTTCTTGACAGGTATTTTTGTTTTAGTATACTATAGTAAAATTTAAATAGTAAAATTTTACTATATGAATAGAAGAGAAATTACTGAAACCGGGAAAAAACTCTATACTTCAGGACTTGTTTGTGGCCGTTCAGGAAATTTAAGCTGTCGTATAGATAAAAACCATATCTTAATTACCTCTACAGGTAGTTTTTTGGGGAATTTAACTTCTAAAGATATTCTAAAGGTTAGTCTTGATAGGCCCGAAAAAAGAGTAAGTTCTGAATTTCCTTTACATTGCACAATATACAAAAATTTTCCTGTTTCCTGCATTATCCACTGTCATCCTCCTCTAACCAATGCTTATTTTGCAACCAGATTTTCTTTAAAACCTCTGACCTTAGAGACAGATTTCTATCTTCCAAAAATTCCGGTAATAAAACAGACTAGCCCTACAGTAAAAAATATTAAACAGGTAATAAAGGCGTTAAAAGAAGCGCATCTAGTAGTACTTAAAAACCACGGGGTAGTTTGTATGGGGCATAATTTTAAAGATCTCCTTTACCTTATTGAGACTTTAGAGAATGCAATAAAAGTAGTAGCAGTAGCTAGATTATTTAAAAAGAGTTCTTTTAATAAATTAGAGAATTAAGAAAACAACTTAAGCTTAATTATTTTAAAGAGTTATGATTTTTTATAACTTCTTTATTTTCAATATATTCGGAGGTTAAACCTCCTAAGTATATGAAATTGCTATTCTTTTGTAAATGAAAATTACCCAGCTACTCTTAGATAATGCTAAAAAATATTCCCATAAATCAGCGATTATTTTTCAAAATGAATCTATCTCTTTTTTTCAACTAAAAGATAATGCCCTTAAATTAGCACAGGCACTTTTAAGTTTAGGGCTTAAAAAATCTGATAAGATAGCAATATACCTTCCTAACTGCCCCCAGTATTTCTATAGTTACTTAGCTATCTGGTCTTGTGGGTTAACTGCTGTACCTTTAGATTTTATGCTTACAGAAGAAGAAATTATCTCCTGTTTAAGACATTCAGAAGCCAAAGTAATAATTATGCAACCTAAACCCAATATTAATATAGAAAATATAAAATTGAATTGTCATCAATTAAAAGAGATCATCTCCACAAAAGAAAAAATCGCAGGCACTTTATCATTAATAGAATTAATCCAGAAACAAAACCCGATTCCTCCTGGTGTAGAGATAAATCCAAAAGATATTGCAGCTATTTTTTATACCTCAGGCTCAACTGGAAGACCTAAAGGGGTATTGACTAATTATCTTCAGATAGGATCTCCAGCAAAAGCAATGTCTTATTTTGTAAACCTAAATAGTAATGATATTACTTTATGTGCCCTTCCCCTTTCGCATTTAGGAGGCTTAGTATTTGTTCAGGGTCTGGTTTATCTGGGTAGTAGTGTAGTTCTAATGGAAAGATTCATTCCCTTTGAGTTTTTAAGAAATATTCAGGAGTACAAAGTAACCTGTTTCTGGTTGGTTCCCCAGATGTATTATGCGATTTTACAGTTAAAGGAATTTGAGACCTTTGATTTTTCCAGTCTGCGTTTTATTACTGTTTTTGGAGCACCAGGTTCTCTTGAGCAGATCAAGCGTTTTCATAAATACTGTCCTAATGCTAAACTTTTTCATGGTTGGGGAATGACCGAAACTCAAGGGCCTACAGTAGTAACTGGCCCGAATTCAGAAAAGATAGAAAGTGTAGGAAAACCTCTTCCCTGGGTTGAGGTAAAGATATTTGATGAAAATGATAAGGAAGTACCGACTGGCCAAGTAGGAGAGATAGTAATTCGGGGAGAGCAGGTCTCGGAAGGATATTATAAAGATCCCCAATTGACCCAACAGACCATCCGCAATGGCTGGTTTCATACCGGAGATTTAGGTAGATTTGATGAGGAAGGAGATCTTTATATTGTAGGTAGAATTAAAGAGATGATTAAGGTAGCTGGAGAGATTGTCTTTGAACCAGAGATAGAAGCAGTAATAATGAAGCATCCTGAGGTTATAGAGTGCGCGGTAGTTGGAGTGCCTGATAGATTAAGGGGAGAGGTGCCTTGTGCATTTGTAGTATTAAAGGAGGGCTCTAAAATTAAAGGTGAGGATTTAAGAGAGTTCTGTAGAGCGCATCTTGCCCATTTTAAGATTCCCCATTATTTTGAATTTTTAAAAGAGCTACCTAAAACGCGCAGTGGAAAGGTGGATAAGACCCAATTGAGATGCCTTAAACAAAATTTAAATTAAAAGGAGACTTTATGTCGGATCTGATGCAGAGACCCATTCATCTAACTGCCCAGGAGATTCTAGAATCCCTCCAATTTAAAAAAGGAGATTTTGGTGAGATTGCTTTGGTAAGTGGTCAAATTCAGAGGGCGCAGGCCTGTTTAAAGTATTTAGAAAATCCTATTAAAAACTTTACCTTTTTAGGATACACCTTCTGGACAGGATACTATAAAGGTAAAAAAATTACTGTTGGTAATGGTGGATTCTATTCTCCGGATTCAGCATTTGTTACTGAGCTTTTATGTACAGGAGGGATAAATGTTTTAATTCGTTTAGGTTCTTGCGGAGCATTAAAAGAAAAGATAAATATTGGTGATTTTATTGTAATAGATAAAATAATCCGCGGTGAAGGTGCAACGCGTTACTATGTGGATGATAGTTTTATCTCTAAGGTAGATAAAGATCTCACCGATAAAATTTATCAAGTTTTTATAGATAGAAAAGAGCAGGAAAATATTTTTAGAGGGGGTGTCTGGACTACGGATGCGTTATTACGGGAGACAAAGGAAATAGTAAACTTTTATATTCGAAAAGAAGCGATCTGTGTAGATATGGTCAGTAGTCCTTTTGTGACCATTGCAGATCTTTATAATAAAAAAGCCGCGGTAGTCTTGGCGGTTTCAGATAATCTGATAACCGGTGAATTAGGATTTGTAGATTTTAGATTCTTTTCTGCCCAGGAAAAGATGATTAAAAATATCTTTGAAATAGTAGAGAGATTATGAACAGTATAACCTGGACGAAAGAAGCAGAAGAGACCTTTAAAAAAATACTTGATCATCTGCCACAGTTTCATCGCAGTATTGCCCAACGTCTGGTAAAAGAAAAGGCAGAGATGATTGCCTTAGAGAGAGGTTTAAGTGAGGTTTCTAAGCAACAGCTTATTGAAGCGTTTTTTCAAGAGGTTCCACCTGCTTTTAGACAGATGATGGAGAGATTATTTCATCAGCTGGGTATAGATTTTAATTTTATTAAAAAAGAAGAATGAGATTAGCAGTTATTGGTGCAGGAGCAATTGGAAGTTTAGTTGCTGGCTATCTTAAAGAGAAGGGCCTGGATTTAATTCTTTTAGCCAAAAAAGATACTTTAGAGAAAATAAAAAAGCAAGGATTGCAGATTAGTGGGGTAAGGGGAGATTTTTTAATTTCTAAAATAGATGTGAGAGAAAAATTAGATACAGAGGTATCTCTGGTTATCTTGGCTACCAAGATGCAAGATTTAGAAAGAGCGATTTTAGAGAATCAAAAATATCTAAAAGACTCTTTTATTCTGACTACCCAGAATGGTATAGGAGCAGAAGAGATAGTTTCTAAATATATAGATAAAAATAAAATATGCTCCAGTATCATTATGTTTGGAGCAACCTATTTAGAAACAGCTAAAGTAATACATAATTTTGAAGGAAAGTGGCTGTTAGGTAAACCTTATGATAAAGATATAGATGTATTAAAGAACATAAAATCTATTTTAGGAAAAGCATTCGACGTAGAGCTGGTAGAGGATATAATTTCTAAAAAATGGCTAAAGGTTTTTCTTAATGCAAATAATTGCCTTCCTGCACTGCTGGGTGAAAGTATGCAGGAGGTTTTCTCTGATTTAGAGCTCTGTGAGATAGCAATTGGTATATGGCAGGAAGGATTAAAAGTTATCAAGAATGCAGGGATTAAACTTTCTGATATTGGAGATTTTTCTGTTGATAAGCTTAAATCTATAACTTCCTTACCTCTAAAGGAAGCAACTGTTATTTTCTCAAAGATAATGATGGGTCTAAGTAAAGAACCTTTGTACGGTTCAATTTTACAGAGTATAAAAAGGAATAGACCTTCAGAGATAGATTATATCAATGGCGCATTTGTAGAATTAGGAAGGAAATCTAATTTTTATACACCCTTAAATAAAAAAGTTGTGGAGATGGTTCATAAGGTAGAAGAGACAAAAAAATTTTTTAGTAAGGAGGAAGTGATTTTAAAATTAAAAAATCTTATTCCTGCCTATGCGTCTAATAAAGAAACAGTAAATACTCCTTTTCCCAAGCTTAGATTAACTGTACTTAAAGTAGAAGGAGATTGCTATCATGGCTATAAAAAAGATGACCAGATTATCTTAGATGATTTTACGCATCCTCCCAAGCATTTCTGTCTGGGTTTAGCACATGTGCTTTTTCCAGTTATATATGCCTTAAGTTTTGGTGCAAGATTTCCTTTTCAAGAAAACATGCGTTCTTTAGAGGTTACCTGCCCAGACGGAGGAAAACTTACCTTTAAGGTAGAGATATTTGATAGAGAAGGTAATATTGAAAATATTCCTAAAGATAAAGAATATAAGGAACCTCAGCCAAAAGAGTTAGTTATAGAAGTAGTTAAATCAGATGGCAGTTGTTTCTATGGCTATAAAAAAGGTGATAAATTTGAATTAAAAGGCCTAAAGTGCCCTAAGGATTTTTGTGGGACTGCCTTTCATACGATTTTTCCTGCCCTCTTTGCTTTAAACTTTGGGGCAAAATTTTTCTTTATGGATAATCCCAATAGCATAGATACGGTTACTTGTCCGGATAAAGGTAAGGTAGTTTTTAAGGTAAGCAGAAAAGATGAATAGAAAAAGAGTAGTGATCACCGGTTTGGGAGTGATAAGTCCGGCAGGAGAAGATCTTGAGACTTTCTACAATAATCTTATTTCAGGAAAGTCTTTTGTAAGATGGGTAGAAAATTTTGATGTGAGTCTTTTTAATTCTAAGATTGCCGCTCAAGATTTGGAATTTGATCCTTTAAAATTTGGTATAAAGGATTACCAACGTATGGACCGTTATGTCCAGTTTACTATTGCTGCTGCAAAGGAGGCAGTAAAAGATAGCAGGATAAATTTTAAAGATATATCTTGTTATAGAATAGGGGTAATTTTGGCTAATGCCATCTGTGGAACGCGTTTTATGGAAGAGGAGTTCTTGTTGGTTACAGATTGGGCAAAACATCCTATTGATCCGCGTAAAGGAAGACCATATCTATATGATGCAGCCATGTTTAATACTCCTTCTGTAGAGATCGCTACTCTTTTTGGTTGCAAAGGTATAAACTGTACACTTTCTACTGGTTGTACTGCAGGAACCGATGCTATTGGTTTTGCTTTTGAGTTAGTTAGAGAGGGAAAACAAGATGTCGTAATTACTGGCGCAGGAGAAGCACCTATCACTCCGATAACCTTTGGTGCTTTTGATGTGATTGGAGCAATTTCTAAATATAACGAGAACCCCTCTAAGGCATCACGACCTTTTGATAGAAGAAGAGATGGTTTTGTTATTTCAGAAGGAGCAGGAATTTTAATCTTAGAAGAATTAGAGCACGCCTTAAAAAGAAATGCTAAGATCTATTGTGAGATAATCGGTTATGGTACAAACTGTAATGCTTATCATATGACGGATTTACCTGAGGATGGAGTAGCGATGGCAGATTGTATATTAGACGCCCTAAATGATGCAGGTATTTCTAAAGAGTGTATAGATTATATTAATACCCATGGTAGTTCTACCCCTCAGAATGATATCTTTGAGACTAATGCCTATAAGATTGCTTTTGGCAAGCTTAGTTATAAGATACCTATAAGTTCTATAAAATCAATGATCGGTCATCCGCTGGCAGCAGCAAACGCCATAGAAAGTGTTTTATGTGCTTTGATTTTTAAAAAAGGGATTCTACCTCCTACAATTAACTTAGACCAACCCGATCCCAAATGCGATCTGGATTATATCCCTAATAAAGCAAGAGAAAAAAGAGTGGATTATATCTTAAAAACAAGCAGTGGTTTTTCTGGGATCCATTCTTCTTTAATTTTTAAACGTTATCCATAATTATGGAGCCAGTAGCAATAACTGGAATAGGGATAGTTTCACCTGCGGGTTTAAAAAAAGAGACCTTCTGGGCAAATCTTAAGAATTGTCGCTGTTATGTTGACCAGATAAAAAGATTTGATACATCATTTTATCCTTCGCGTATTGCCGGTCAAATTTATGAGCTTGACCGTTATTCTAATTTCCCCAGCCGGTTAATAAAAAAGATAGATATATTTTCTCATATGGCTTTGGTAGCAACTCAGCAGGCTTTAGAGGATGCAAAAATAGAAATGGATAGTATTGATAAAAATCGGGTGGGCGTATTTACCGGAAATGCTTTAGGTGGCTGGTTATTTGCGGAAACAGAACTGCGGGATATGTATATGGAAGGTAGAGAAGGTATTTCTCCTTATATGGCTTCTGCCTGGTTTCCTGCGGCTGCCCAAGGACAGATTACTATTTACTATGGATTTAAAGGATATAGTAAAACTATAGTTGCGGATAAAGCCTCCAGTAACTTAGCCATTTGGTATGGGGCGAAAGTAATTTTAGATAAAAAAAATGATTATGTAATCTGTGGAGGAATGGAAGCCCCAATTACCCCTTATGCTTTGTTGTGTGCAAATACCTATGGAGGCTTATCAAAGAATAATATTTCTCCTAAGACTGCGTATCGGCCTTATGATTTATATCGGGATGGCATGGTGCTGGCTGAGGGCTCAGCAATGTTGGTGTTAGAGAGTAAAGAGAGCGCGGTTAACCGAAAAGTTCCTATCTATGGATTTATAAGAGGAGCGGGTTTTAGCTGTGATGCATATCATCGTATGCGGTTTAGTTTGAATACCGAGGCATTAGAGTATGCGATAGAAGAGGCAATTAAAGATAGTGGGTTTTCTAAAGAAGGGATAGATTACATCTGTTTAGATGGAGAATCTACTCTTTTTGGAGATATGTTAGAGGCAAAGGCATTGAGGAATGTTTTTGGAAGTAAGTTGGAGAATATCTCTCTAAGTGCTCCCAAGAGTATGTTTGGGAATATGTTAGGAGCGCAGGGAGCAGTGGATCTGGTGATTACTTTACTTTCTATGAAGAACAATCTGGTTTTGCCGACAGTAAATTTTGAAGAAAAGGATCCTTATTGTGATATAGATGGTACTTTTAATCAACCTCAAGAAAGAAAGATAAATAAAGCACTCATTATAAGTAGGGGTAGAGGTGGCATAAACTGTGTTTTGGCAGTAGAAAAAGGAGGTGGTTTATGGTGAATAAAGATGAGGTATTAAATGTAGTAGCAAAAGTTCTTAAAGTAAAACCTCAAGAATTAATCGAAGATAAAACCCTCTATGAATCTGTGGGAGTAGATTCTACAGAGATGGTTGAGTTGGTGATCGCTTTAAGTAAACATTTTAAAGTAAATATAGATACAAAAGAGATTACTAAATTTTCTACACCTCAAAAGATAGTAGAAGTGATTAATAGTAAGAAGAATGAATAAAGATGAAGATAGTAGATATCAGCCTTCCTATAGATGATAGTGCCTTTGAAGTGCATAAGTTAAAAATAGAAAGAATTTCTCATAAACAAGGGATTAAGAAATTTAACCGTCTAATTATGTCCAAGACATTTTTAGGTAGGATAAAATATTTATTAGGAAAACGTCTTATTAAGGAAGACCAACTTCCAGATAAAGAATTTTTGTCTTTAGAGATCGTGCATTCACCTGTACATATAGGTACCCATATAGATTCTCCTTATCATTACGGTTCTCACTGCGAAGGAAGGCCTTCTTTGATGTCAGAGGATATCCCTTTAGAGCTATGTTATCAAGATGGGGTAAAGATAAATGTAAGTTATAAAAAGCCCCTAGAATTAATTACTGCTTCTGATATAGAAGATTATTTAAAAAAAATTAATTATAAACTTAAACCATTAGATATTGTGCTTTTTTATACTGGTTGTGATAGACTCTTTGGTACAGAGAGGTACTTTAAGGATTATCCGGCAGTAGATATTTCTGCTATAGATTATTTGTTAGATAGAGGAATAAAAATATTTGGTATAGATACAATGGGGATAGATCCTCCTTACAGGTACATGCTGAAGAAGTATTTAGAAACCAAGAACATAAATTTATTTTATCCTGCGCATTTTTATGGAAGAAAGCGTAAATTTTTTCATATAGAAAGACTAGCCAATCTAGAAAGATTGCCACCTTTTGGTTTTAAGGTGATCTGTTTTCCAGTAAAGATTAGAAGGACCGGTGCTGCCTGGACAAGGGTGATAGCCATATTAGGAGGTGAGTGATGGGACATACCTGTAATTCTATAATAATAAATGCACCTTATGATAAGGTCTTTGATATCTCTAATGATATTGAACGCTGGACAGAACTTTTTGGGGGAGAATATGTAGAGGCAAAGGTACTAAAAAAAGAAGCAAATAGAATAACATTTAGATTAACTGACAATGAAGGAAGAAGTTGGCAGTCTTTTCGACTTCTTTTTAAAGAACACTATTTTGCCTATGCCCAAAGAATAGAGCCTCTATTTCCTTTTAAGTTTATGAAGATAATCTGGTTGTATACCCCTAAACCTGAAGGGATAGAGATGACCTGGATACAGCATTTTGAAATGGATGAAAAATCCGGATTTCAGGAAAGTCAAATAGAAGGATTTATTAACAAACATTCTCAGGAAAATTTAAAGATCTTTAAAGAGATAATTGAGAAGGAGTCAAGATAGACCATATAAAGGATAAACTTTTTATAATTTTGTGTTTAGAGGGAGCAATATTATCTTTTAATGTAGCCTGTATGCCGGTGATGGTGCCCTCAATCTCTTCTGATTTTGGTCTTGACCAATTTCTTGTAGGAAGGATTATCTGGTTGTATATGTTACCTTATGGAGTGGTAGCTTTGTTCTATGGAGTATTGGCAAGACTCTTTGATGTTCGCAGAATAGAACTGCTGTGTTTTTTATTATTTTCCTTAAGCAACCTCTGGGCAGGATTATCCAGAACTATTACTGAGCTTTTTTTAGCTAGATTTTCTATGGGATTATTTGGTGCTTCAGTTATACCTCTGGCTTTAATATTAATTGCTAAAAATAAAGTATATTCTCAGAGAGGAAGATTAGTAGGTATATTTTTTAGCGTTACATTTATCTTTTCTATATCAGGTATATTTATGAGTGGTTTACTTCACTGGCGATGGGTTTTTCTTATCCCTGCTTTTTTAGGATTGCTTCTTTGGTTAGTAATGTATTTTTATTTCCCTCATTTTGTTGATGAAGATAGAAAACATTCCGAATCTTCTATATGGAAAGAGATACCAAAAAGGTATCTAGAGATTTTTAAAAATAAAAAACCGCAAAACCTCTTCCTTTATATTTTTATTATAAGTTTAGTCTATCATGGTATCCATCAATGGTTAGGGACATATTTTTCTCTTATGTTTAATTTAGATAAGTTTTTGATCAGTTTATTGATTACCTTTAGCAGTTTAAGTGGAATATTTGGGGAGTCTTTAGGGGGTTGGCTTTCTGATATTTTTGGAAGACATAGAATAATCAATACCGGCTTAGTATTTATGATAATCTCTGTGGTTTTACTTACTTTTAAAATTCCATTTTTTTTATTGGTAATCACGATGGTTATCTGGGGGTTGGGTTGGACAATAAATCATGCAGGCTTATCTACTCTCCTTACAGATCTGCCTAATAATTATTTATACGAGGCAGTTTGTCTAAATAGTAGTATAAGGTTTCTTTCTGGTGGAATGGGTGTATTTTTAATCAGTATGGTTTTCCAGAATAATTTTATTCTAGGATTTATCATTATGGGCTTTATTTTAGCAATGTTATTTTTATTTTCTAAAAATTTCGGAGGTGTTTAAAATGGATAATTTAAAAGGGAAAGTGGCTATTGTTACCGGTGCAAGCAGAGGAATCGGTAAGGCATTAGCCAGAACCTCTGCTAGTCTGGGAATTAATTTAACCATCGCGGCTAGAAATGCCCAGGCCCTTGAAGAAACTGCGCATGAAATAGAAACTGAATTTAAAGTAGAGGTTTTAAGTGTGCCTTGCGATGTAACAAAGTTAGAAGATTTAGAGAATCTGGTTAGAAAAACAAAGCAGAAGTTTTCTAGAATAGATATACTGATTAATAACGCAGGGATCACCAGCCAATATCCATTTTGTCTTCAACCCTTGGAGGATATGGAGAAGCTTGCTTACACAAATTATTTAGGATATGTGCGTCTTATTAGATTAGTGATAAATGAGATGATAGAGAATAGATCGGGTACAATAGTAAATATGATTTCCGGTTCTGTATTATGTGACCCCTTGCCAAAAAATTTTATTGTTTATAGTTCCTTAAAAGTAGGACTGCGCGCTTTCTTAAAAGGTTTATTTTGGGAGGTGCGTGATTATGGGATAAAGATTGCTTCTATATTGCCGGGAGTAACCGATACGGAATTAACTGGTAAATTGAAAGATGTAACCCAAGATACATCTCGGCTTATGACAACTGAGGCGATTGAAAATGCATTAAAATTTATTTTAACTGTACCTGCAAATGTATGTCCTTTAGAAATTGCAGTAATAAATCAACAGACACCGTGGACAAAACCAGTAATTCCTTATCCACAAGAACATCCAGAAAAATAAAAGGAGGCTAAAATGAAAATACTATTTGTGATGCCAAAAGTAGGGGCATGGGCAACTCATGGAGAACATAAAGCTCCTAATCAGCTTTATGCACATTGGGCTTCTTTTGTAAGAGAGAAAGGTTTTGAAGATGTTTCGGTATTAGATTGCCGTGCTTTGGAGATTGATATGGATAAAATGGTTGAAGAAGTGAAAGAGAGAAATCCGGATATAGTGGTTTTGGGAGATATGTTACATTCTTACGGTGGTTATGCAGTAGTGTATTATTTTTTGGAGTCAGCAAGGTTAATTAAAAAGGCACTTCCCAGAACAAAAATAGTTCTGGGAGGACTGTGGTTTTCGGCTACACCTCAACAGACTCTAAAGAGAAATCCGGCAGTAGATTTTGTAGTTATGGGAGAAGAGGAGTCTTTTTATGATTTACTTACCGCAATAAAAAATAAAACACCCCTTAAAGATGTAGCAGGAGTTACTGCTCGGATTGATTCTGAGATT
>JAMWCN010000029.1 GCA_023819505.1 Candidatus Omnitrophota bacterium
TTTTATCTCCTAAAATTTGAGGGATCTCTTTCTCTTTTATCCTCACATTGAATAGTAAAGTTTCTCTATCCCTTAAAACTTTAATCCTTACAGTATCGTCTCCTCTTTTCTTATAAATAATCTTTTGGAGCTCCTCCCAAGACTCTACAGATCTATCATCAACCGCTACTATTACATCTCCGGAAATTATACCTGCCTCCTTTGCTCCAAAACCATCGATAATTTGACCTACTTTAGAACTTAAATATGGATAACCTATCGCATAGACTATCCAAAAACAAAAAAAAGCCATCAGATAATTAAAAAGGGGACCACAAAGTATAATCCTCGCTCGTTGGCCAGGGGTCTTTGAAAGATATTCTTCTGGTCTGCCTTGATATTCCTCAAAGTTATCCCCTGCCATCTTTATATATCCACCGAAAGGAACAAGACAAATTTGAAATTGAGTATTCTTTATATTTTTCTTAAAAATTATTGGTCCAAAACCTAAAGAGAAAAACTCTACAGAGACATCTGTTTTTCTAGCAGCAAAAAAATGTCCCCATTCATGGATAAGGATAAGTAAACTTAAGATAAAAATAAAAATGATAAAAGAAATCATCTTCTGTACTCTTCTACTAACTGTTGAGCTTTAATCTTTGCCCATTGATGCGCAGAGATAACTTCCTCTAAGTCAGGAAAAACTATACTTTTATGTAATTTAACTACATCTTTAATTATTTTAAATATTGATAAAAATCCTATCTTTCCTTTTAAGAAAGCCTCCACCGCTACTTCATTGGCACTATTCAAAACCGCAGGAAGCGTTCCTCCTTTTCTAGCAACTTCATAAGCCAAATCTAAAGAAGGAAACTTACTTAGGTCTGGTTTATAAAAACTTAAATGTTTAAGTTTTATAAAATCGACTGTAGGTAAAAAACCACCTTTTCTTTCCGGATAGGTCAAAGCGTACTGAATAGGTATACGCATATCCGTATAGGAAAGCTGGGCTAAAATTGAACCATCAATAAATTCTACCATGGAGTGAATTATCGCTTCTGGGTGAATAAGGACTTCTATTTGGGAGATATCTACATCAAATAGATACATCGTCTCAAAAAGTTCCAGTCCTTTATTCATCAAAGTTGCAGAATCTACAGTTATTTTTTTCCCCATCTTCCAACAGGGATGTTCCAATACCTCTTTTAAGGAGAGATCTTTAAAAGCAGATTTATCTATATCCTTAAGTGGGCCTCCAGAGGCAGTCAAATAAATCTTCTTTACAGTTTTTTTATCTTTCCCTTCTATACATTGCCAGATCGCTGACTGCTCGCTATCCACAGGTAATATCTTTGCTTTTTTAGATTTTAACCTCTGCATAATCAGTGGTCCTGCCATCACTAAAGCTTCTTTATTAGCTAAAGCAATGGTTTTTCCTGAATCTATCGCTTTAAGAAGGGGAAAAAGTGCATCTGAACCACTGATAGCTAAGAATAAAATATCTGTATCATGATTTTGGGCTAATTTATTTAGACCCTCCTTTCCTAACAGAAGAGAAACATTCTCTTTTTTAAAGGTCCTTTCTAATAACTTTGCTGAATTAAGATTAACTACCGCAATCTCTTTGGGATGAAATCTTTTAACCTGTTCAATTAAAATTTTAATGCGAGAGTTTGTACTTAAACCTAACACTTCAAAATCTTGTTTAAAATTATCTATCACTTCTAAAGTTGCTCTACCGATAGAACCTGTGGAACCTAAGATAGTAACCTTCTTCATCTCAAAATACTTATATAAAAATAAAATACTGGAGCAGTAAATAAAAGACTATCTACCAGATCCAAAACCCCACCTAAACCCGGCAGAAGCTTACTTGAATCTTTAATATTACAATCACGCTTCATTAAAGATTCAGAGAGGTCTCCTAATTGAGCCAAAGTTCCCAAAGATAATCCTAAGAATAAAAGGTGAGGATAAGAATAACCAAGTAAAAATTTGGTTGATAGCGCTGCCATCACACTAAAAAGAAGTCCTCCGCAGGCTCCTTCTAATGTTTTATTAGGACTGATATGGGAAATAAGAGGAGTTTTTCCAAAAGAACTTCCAATAAAATATGCACCGGTATCACCTAATTTTGTGATAAGAAGTAATGATAGCAAAAGTCCTTTGCCTTCAGGTAAAAATCGCAAACGTATTAAAAAACTTAAGAACCAACTTACATAAAGAACACCAAATATAGTAGTAGATATACCTGCAATTACTCCCATATTTTCTTTGCGTTTAAATTGCATAACTATCAAACTAATCATTGCTAAAACCACAAAGAAAAGCTCCCAGGTTTTAGAAATTTTAAATTTTAAAATTATGGAAACGGGAATCATTGTCCCCATAATGATCCCAAAATATTTATAAATAGGGATACCCTTTTTCTCTACCATAGAGAAGAATTCGTATAATCCTAAAATAATAAAAATACAGATCAGAATCCCAGAAGCCAGAGGTGAATTTATCACCAGAAGTACAATTAAAATCAGTATTAAAGAGGTAAAAATTCTTTTTGTTATATCATTGTACCCTACCAAATCTTCTCTCCCTTCTCTGATAGACCTGAATCGCTTTCAAAAGGTCATCTCTGTTAAAATCTGGCCAGTATTTTTTAACAAAGTAGAACTCAGTATAAGAGATCTGCCAAAGTAAGAAATTACTGATGCGTTCTTCTCCGCTTGTACGGATAAGAAAGTCCGGATCAGGAATATTATGAGTGTAAAGAAAATTACTGAATTTTTCTTCATCTAATTGTCGAGGATCTTCTTTACCTTCTTTTACTAAAAGGCTGTACTTTTTAACTGCATCTATAATCTCCTGTCTTGCACCATAATTGAGAGCGATAATTAGAACCAAACCGGTATTATTTTTAGTATAATCTTGTGCGTATCTTATCCTTTTTAGGAGGTAATCTGGAATAGGTTTATCTCTGCCGATCACTATAAGTTTGATATTATCCTTCTTTAAATTATTTAGCTCTTTCTTTAAGAAATTATCCAAATACCGCATCAAAAGATTTACTTCCTTTTTAGGTCGATTCCAATTCTCAGTAGAGAAAGCAAATAAAGTAAGATATTTAATTCCTATCTCCTTAGAAGCTTTGATTATCTCCTTTATGCGATCGATTCCCGCACGGTGTCCTGCAGACCTAGGAAGATTGCGTTCCTTTGCCCAACGACCATTCCCATCCATAATAATAGCGATATGATTGGGAAGTTTTGTATTTTGCATTTTTATTGATATAAGCGATAATCGATATTGGCAAAAATATTATCTTTAGATTCGATATCCTCTAACCATTCAACATCTATAGAGTTAGATTTAATCTGTTCATAAAGAGTTGTAAATCTTAAAATATGTTCTTTTATGCGTCTTATCGCATAAGAGGTGTGTGTACCTGTCGCCAGAATAAAAGCCCAATCAGAACTCTGAGCTAAAAGAAGCTCTCTTAAAGCCTGATTTAAAGCTCTCTTCCTTATACCATCATTTTCATTAGGATAAAGTTTAACTAATTCTGCCATTCTCTCCGAAGCCTTATGGAGATGCGGATAAATCCAATCGTTTGCTCCCTGAAGCCACATCTCATTGTATCCTTTCCAACCCCAACTTGAAAGTGAGGGAGTAATCACTTGATTACGAGGGTACTCTTGAAGATACTCAGAAGCAGTGATAAGCTTAAATATCTTCTGATCATATCTTATCTTGCGGATCAAGAAATCTAACCACATCACTCCCTCAAACCACCAATGACCAAAAAGTTCTGCATCGTAAGGTGCAACTACTATGGGCTTTCTTTTTAAAACATCGTAAAGGTACTCAATCTGCCTCTCACGATTAAACATAAAATTTCCTGCATGCTCTGCTGCTCTTTCTCGCGCCCTTTCAGGTTCATAAACCTGTTTATCTTCGGAACCAGTGATACGGTAATATTTTATACCTGTATTTATGCGGATACCATCGGGATGTATATAAGGTTTAATGTAATCAAAATCCAAATCGTAACCGATATCCCGATAGAACTCTCTATACCAGTAATCTCCAGGATAGCCCTCAATAGAAGACCATACCTGTTTGGCAGATTCCCAATCTCTACCAAAACAAGCTACACCTGATTTACAGTAAACTGGAGCATAGATTCCATATTTTGGGCGAGGATTACCGTGTAAGATACCATGGATCTCCGTGAAAAAATATTTAATTCCACATTCCTTTAAAATATAATCTTGGCCTGGTTGATATCCGCATTCGGGAAGCCAGAAACCTTTTGGTTTTTTACCAAAAGTCTCTTCATAAACACTTACCCCTACTTTTACTTGTGCTCTCGCTGAAGTTGTAGTTATTTCCATTAAAGGTAAATACCCATGCGTAGCACAAGAGGCAATTATCTCCAAAGAGCCGGTATCTTGAATTTTAGCAAAAGCTGAAACCAAATCGTTATTAAATCTTATAAAGGTATCTTTAGCTAATAGGAATCTATCTAAATACATCAAAGCTAATTTTTGAAAATGTGGTTGCCAGCGTGTGCGTTCAATCTCTCTATGACAGAGTTCAATAAGTTTATTGATATGTCTTAGATAACGATTCTGCAAAAGTTGATCTTTTAACATACAGATAAGAGGAGGGGTTAATGACATAGTTAACTTAAACTCTATCTTCTCATCTAAAAGACGCTCCATCATTAGAATTAAAGGAATGTATGTTTCCGTAATCGCCTCATAAAGCCAATTCTCCTCTAAAAAATAGTCAAATTCTGGATGACGTACAAAAGGCAAATGCCCATGTAAAATTAAACAGAGGTATCCCTTATACATTCTTATGGTAAATTTTTAAGAATAAATAAGTTATCTCGTTTCCTTACTAACTACAGGAGTAATTGTGCGCTCTTCTAATTTATCCTTAGAGATCCCTTTAACTGGGATGACCTGAACGCCATCAGGCAGGGCAAATCTTAAACTGAAAGTACCATCAGGTCTTAGCGGGACTTGTCTTCCTTGAACATAAACAGTAGCATCCGGTTCAGTAGCTCCATAAACAATAAGTTCAGTATTAACTACCAACCAAAATTTTCTTTCTTTTTCTATCTTCTTTACCGGACTCACCCAAGAAGCAACTGCTCCTGAGGCAAGGGGTTGAAATAACCTTTCCTTTATTTCTTTGTGCCATTCCTTACCTACTGGAGAACTTAAACCTAAACCCAAACCCATCCCGTAAAGTCGAGCAAATATCTCTTCCGGAACCATCCATTCTTCATCGGTTATCCAAGAAGGACCATCTAAAGGAGTAGAAACTACATTTGAACGCAAAATAGTAATAAATCTATTAGGTAATCTTAACCCCAAATCTACACACCAACTTCTACCTGCTCCTTTAGTATCAATATACCAGTTATTTGCATAATCATTTATCTCGATATCAAAAAAGCTGTTAGCATTTGTTCCATCAAAGATAATATTAGTAACATCGTAAACTCTTAAAACTTTCTTTGCTTTTAAAAAATCCTCTTTTAATTCTGTTTTTAATTTTTCATAGGTTTTGGGAGTTATCTCCCAATAAGCGTGGATCCACCAGGGATCTCTTGTTTGCAAAACTAATCTATCTTCACCATAACCTAAAGGTAATTCTTCCACCTTCGGATAATATGTAGGGACAGAGGGTGTATAATATTTGGTTTCTTCCATTTTAATCTGTTGAGGAAATTGCTCCTCTTTAAAAAGAAGCTTTTTACTCTTTAATTTTCTCTTTTTTATTAGCTTCTTTAATTTTAAATTTTTAATTTTTTCTTTAAGTTTTAATACCAATCTTTTCATAATTTACCTCCTTAAAATTTTATTTCTTTTTCGGTAATCCTTTCTTTTCAACCAAAGCCTCTTTGAGGTCCTCTTCTAAGGCTTCTTTAAGTCTTGTAATCTTCTCTAATTCTTCCTTTAGACTTTTATTTACCAATTGCTCCTGAAGAAGTGCCTTCTGGCTAGCCTCTAAATTCTTAATCTGTTCCTCTAATTCACCTTGACATTTATTAAGTTTTGATTCTAAATCTTTTTTCTCTTCATTTAATTTTAATATTCTTTCCTCTAACTCCATACGTTGAGCAATCTCTCTATCTTTTAATTTTTTCTGTTTTTGAAGTTCAGTACAGGAATTTACTGTTAGAGCAAAAAACATTATTACTAAAAATCCTAAGATTAAAATAACTTTGCTCTTTATCCCATTATCCATATAAAAACCTTTCTTTTATTTTAGATTTAATTTTGGCTCTTTTAAGAAAGTTTCAGGTTTTTTTTCTGTAGGCCTTTCTTTATAAAGCTTGGGCATGATTACAATCTCTACCCTGCGATTGAGTTGACGGCCCTCTTTGGTTTCGTTAGAAGCAATCGGTCTATATTCTCCATAACCAATCGCTGAGAACCTCTCTGCAGGCAAACCCTTTTGGTCTACGAGATAATGTAGAACACTTAAAGCTCTCGCTGTAGATAATTCCCAATTAGATTTCCAACCCGAATACTTTATAGGTTCATTATCGGTATGACCCTCAATCCCAATGTAGTTATAAGGAACAGTTTCCTTTAATACCAAAGCTATCTTATCTAACGTGGAGAAATTTTCAGTTCTTATGGTTGCCTTACCCGAATCAAAAAGTACATCAGCAACAAAAGTAATAACTAAACCTTTCTCCATCATCTCTAAACGCACCTGTTTATCTTCTATTTCCTTTTTAAGTCTTTCCTCTAAAATTCTTTTAGTACCTTGGAGCTCCTCTAAATTTCTCGATAATTCTTTTATCTTCTCTATATCTGAACGCCTTCCTTTCTGGATTATAATTGTACATCCCGAAAGAAGAGCTAAAGCTAAAGATACTGTTAAAAATTGTATAATTATTCTTTTCATTTCTATTTACCCCCTTTTATTTTACTATAACATAATAAAGAAAATGCGTCAAGAAAAATGCTTCCTTTATAGATAGATTGTCTGGTCGCGTTGTGAACCCACTGAGACTAAAGAGACAGAGGTAGAAAGTAATTTTTCTATTTCCTTTAAGTAATTTTTGGCATTTTTGGGTAAATCTTTATAACTTTTTATATTACTTGTAGATTCATTCCAACCATCAAATTCTTTGTAGATGGGTTTTACTTTACTAAAAATATAACTATCGTAAATAAATTCTTTTAGAATCTGATTTTTATATTTATAACCTACACATATCTTTATTTTCTTTATTCCATCTAAAACATCAAGTTTAGTTATAGCTATCTCTGAAGCCCCATTAAGCGAAACAGCTTCCTTTATCATAAAGATATCTAACCAGCCACATCTGCGGGGTCTACCAGTAGTGGCACCAAACTCATTTCCTTTATTACGGATAAAATCTGAAAATTTTGGTAAAAATTCTGTAGGAAAAGGTCCCTCTCCCACCCGGGTAGTATAAGCTTTAATTACCCCTACAATTTTATCAATATGAAAAGGAGCTAGTCCTGTGCCGATACAAGCACCTGCGGAGATAACAGAAGAAGAGGTAACATAAGGATAGGTTCCGAAATCGATATCTAAAAATGTTCCCTGTGCACCTTCAAAGAGAATAGACCTTTTAGACTCTATTGCTTTCTCTAAAATAAGTTTTGTATTACAGACATAGGGATAAAGCTTATCTGCGTATCTTTTATATTCATCGTATAGTTTTTTAAATGAGAATCCCTCTTGATTATAAACTTTTCTAAAGATAGCATTTTTTTCCTTCAAATTATCTTTAAGTTTTTCTTTAAAAACAGAATCGTTAAAGAGTTCCCCTATCCTTATCCCGCATCTAGCCACTTTATCTACATAGCAGGGACCGATCCCTTTAGCAGTTGTTCCGATGCGATGGGTTCTTTTTATTTCCCTTAATTTATCCATTATCCGATGGTAAGGAAAGATGACATGGCAAAGATAAGATATCTTAAGACGTTTATCTACATCGATCCCTTGTTCTTTTAGTTTATCAATTTCTTCTAAAAGAACCTTAGGATCTATCACTACACCATTGGCAATTACACAAATTTTATTTGGGCGTAAAATCCCTGAAGGAACAAGATGAAAAATATAGACTTTTTCTTTTATTACCACCGTATGCCCAGCATTGTTACCACCTTGAAAACGTACAATATAATCGCTACTTTTACTTAAAAGGTCAATTATTTTACCTTTCCCTTCATCTCCCCATTGTAAACCTACAATTACCGTATTCATTCTTTAAAGCTTTATCAATTTTACTGAAAGAATATTATCCAATTTTTTAATCTTATCTAAGATATCTTGAGATATAGGATTATCTACATTTAAAATAGAGATAGCTTTGCCCTGTGGTTCTTCTCTACCAAAGGTCATTGCAGCGATATTTATTCCGTGACTACCTAAAAGTGTACCTAAATTTCCAATTATACCGGGTCTATCCCAATTGTAAGTGATAATCATCTGTCCGTAAGGTAAAACCTCCACATAATATTTATCTATCTTTACTATACGAGGTTGTTTATTAGAAGAAAGGGTTCCAATAATACTTCTACTCTCAAGATCGGTATTTATCTTTAATTCGATAGAATTTATAAATTCCTCTTCCCTTAAAGATTTTGTCTCTTTTAGTTTTATTGCTCTTTCTTTAGCCAAGCTTAAGGCATTGATGAAATTTACACTATCTCCTAATACAGGCGTAAGCAAACCCTTAACTAAAGCTGAAGTCAAAGGTGTAATGTCGTAGTTAAATATTTCACCATTGTAACTTAAATTTATTTCTTGGATTCTTCCTTCTATAATCTGTGCTCCAAAACAACCTAACCTCTCTGCTAAATTTAAGTAAGGAGAAATTACCTTATATGTCTCTATTTCCAAACAAGGGAAATTAACAGCATTACGGATACCTTTTCCCAAAAGATAATCCCTTACACTTTCAGCAATCTCTACTGCCACATTTCTCTGGGCTTCTTCAGTAGAGGCACCTAAATGACAACTAACAATTACATTATCTAATTTTAAAAGCTCTGAATCTTTTGAGGGTGGTTCAACTTCAAAAACATCTAAAGCTGCACCTGCTACTTTTTTTTCTTTTAAAGCATTCAGCAATGCTTTCTCATCGATTACTCCTCCCCGTGCACAGTTGATTATACGCACCCCATCCTTCATAAGAGCGAATTCCTCATCAGAAATTATATGCTTTGTCTCTTCAGTAAGGGGAGTATGTACAGTAATGTAGTCAGATTCTGTCAAAAGCTCTCTTAACTCCACAATCTCTACACCTAACTGTTGAGCGATCTCTCTTCTTAAATAAGGATCGTATGCTAAAACCCTCATCCCAAATGCCTGTGCACGCTTTGCTACCTCTGAACCGATCCTTCCCAAACCAATTATCCCTAAAACCTTATTGTAAAGTTCTACTCCCATAAATTGAGAACGCTTCCACTCTCCCCTTTTTACAGAATTATTTGCTTGAGGGATATTTCTTGATAGGGCTAAAATTAAAGCAAATGTATGTTCAGCTGTAGAAATGGTGTTTCCTGCAGGCGTATTCATTACAATGATACCTTTCTGGGTTGCTGATTCTAAATCCACATTATCTAATCCTACACCTGCTCTACCGATAACTTTTAGATTTTTAGAAGAATCGATTATTTCTTTGGTAACTTTGGTAGCGCTCCTTACAATTAAAGCATCGTAATCCTTGATGATCTCTTTTAATTCTTGAGGCTTTAAATCTGTCTTGATATCTACATGAAAATCCTCTACTATTTTAAGGATATTTATCCCTTCCTCAGATAAAGGATCGCTGATAAGGATTTTTATACTCATATACTCCCTTCCCTTTTAAAGTATTTTATTTTCTAAAAAAACTTCCTCTAGTGTTTTTGTTCCTGTACCCAACTCAAATTTATAGCCCATATCATAAAGAACTTTCTCTAAACAGCTGATACAAACTATAATATCAAATTCCTCAATATAACCCATATGGGCAATCCTAAAAATTTTCCCTTTAAGTTCACTTTGACCCCCAGCAATAGTTACCCCGTAGGTATCACGCATCGTTTTTACTAATTTTTCTCCATCGATACCTTGGGGAACTTTAACTGCAGTAACTACATCGGAAGCACATTCAGGAGAAGTAAATAATTCTAGTCCCATCGCCTTTATAGCTTTACGGGTTGCCTCAGCCATTATACGATGACGCCTAAAAATATTTTCTAATCCTTCCTCTCTTATCATCTTTATACTTTCATTTAAAGCAACGATAAGCGAAATAGCAGGAGTAAATGGTGTATCTACTTTATCTAAAGCCTCCTTTGCTTTAATTAAATCAAAATAATAACGCGGACAATTTGCAATTTTAATAAGATTCCATGCCTTTTTACTTACAGAGATAAATCCTAAACCTGGGGGAAGCATCAAGCCTTTCTGAGATCCAGATACTACCACATCACAATTCCAGGCATCAGTTTTTAAATCAATCGCTCCCAAGCCACTTATCGCATCTACTACTAAAACTGCATCTGTCTCTTTTACTATTTTACCTATTGCTTCGATATCGTTAACCACACCTGTAGAAGTCTCGCAGAGAGTAGTAAATACTGCTTTTATCTTAGAATCTGTTTTTAATTTTTGCCGGATATTTTCTGGATTGACTGCTTTGCCCCATTCTACATTAATTACTTCAGTATCTATCCTGTAAGAAGAGCAAATTTCCGTCCACCTTTCACCAAATTTTCCTGCTTCCACTGTAATTACCTTGTCGTTAGGAGAACATAGGTTAACTACCGCCGCCTCCATTGCGCCTGTACCTGAAGAGGCAAATATAAAGACATCATTTTGAGTCTGAAATACATATTTTAATCCTTCGCTTGCCTCTTTTAAAATCTTCTGAAACTGTGGTGTGCGATGGTGAATTATAGGGCGCCCCATCACTTGAGATACTTCTGGTGGTAAAGGTGTAGGTCCAGGAGTTAATAGATAATTCTTCCGCATACTCTCTCCTTTTTTATTTTTTCTTCCCTACAATTACCTCATCAATTATTCCGTATTCTTTGGCTTCCTCTGCAGACATAAAATAATCTCTATCTGTATCGCGCTGGATCTTATCCAAAGGTTGACCTGTATGGAGAGCTAATATCTCATTTATACGATCGCGTAATTTCAAAATCTCTTTCGCATGACGAGAAATATCCTCTGCTGCACCTTGAATTCCTCCCCAGGGTTGATGGATCATAATCCGAGAGTTAGGAAGAGCAAAACGTTTTCCTTTTGTCCCTGCAGCCAAAAGCAAAGCCCCCATACTCGTAGCCTGTCCTACGCAGTAAGTAGCAACGTCACACTTTACGAATTGAATTGTATCGTATATAGCTAATCCTGAAGTAACCGCACCTCCTGGAGAATTTATATATATATTTATATCTTTATTTACATCCTCCATCTGTAAGAAAAGTATCTGAGCAATCACAAGGTTTGCAACTATATCGTCGATAGCGGTTCCAATAAACACGATACGGTCTTTAAGCAGACGCGAATAAATATCATAGGCACGTTCGTATCCCCGCGGAGTTTGCTCTATAACCATAGGGATAAGGGTCTGAAATTTAGTTACCATCTTTCACCTCCTAATTTAAGAGATTATATTCCAATCCGCTTCTTTTAGGAGAAATTCCATCGTCCTTAAGAATACATTTTCATCTTCAGGGATATTCTGTTGTTTTGCGATATAAGTTAAGATAATTTGGATCTTAGCTTGTCTTTCTGCTTGGGGTTTTAAATCTTCAGTTAACTCCTTTTCCTTTGCCTCAATTTCTTCCTTAGATAAACCTTTTAAAAGAAGTTCCCATTTTGCCTGTTTTACCAGATCAGCCAACTTCCTCTCTAAAAGGGCTTGAGGAACATTAAATTTAGACTCTTTGAGGAGATGATCCAAAATATCTTGCTCAACTTTACGTTGGCTGTCAGTTTCTTTTTGAATAAAAAGTTGCATCTTAACAGATTCTTTTAAACTTAAAAAGTCAGGATAACCTAAACTCCTCGCAAAAAAATCATCAATTTTTTGGATCTTCCTTTTCTCTGCTAAAGATTTAATGTAGCCTGAAACTTCCTCTTCACTAACATCGACTTTCTTATAATTTATTTTTATCTTGCGGTAATTACTAATAGAAAGATCTGGTAAAACTTCTACCTTTGCTTTAAAGGATAAGCTGTATTTATCGAGTTTTACTTCGTATATCTGAGGAAGATCTACCACTTCTAATTTTTCTTTCTCTATCGCTTGATTGTAGATGGTAGGTATAAGCTCCTCTAAAACCTCCTGCTTGATTTTGTCCCCATAATGTTTTTCCAAAATATCTAATGGGACATATCCTGGACGAAAACCCGCTACTTTTGCTTCTTTGGAGATGCGTTTAGTTACATCTTCAAATTTATTCCTTACAATCTCACCTTCTAATTCGATATAGAGTTCTCTTTTTGTAGGATCAATTTTTTTAACTTCGATCTTCATCTCTACATCCTAAATTTTTCTCCTAAATAGATCTCTTTTGCTTTAGGATCGTTAATTAAATCCGAGGCAGTTCCAGAAATAAGAACTTTTCCTTCAGCAATAAGATATGCCCGATCAGTAATGGAGAGGGTCTCCCTCACATTATGATCAGTTAAAAGTATACCTAAGCCTTTCTGTTTCAGTTCCTTGATAATCTGTTGTGCTTCATTTACTACAATAGGGTCTATTCCTGAAAAAGGTTCATCTAAAAGCAGAAAAGAGGGATCTGTAACTAATGCTCGTGTGATCTCTAAGCGTCTTCTCTCTCCTCCTGACAAAGTATAGGCTTTATTCTTTGCTAAATGACTTATATTTAGCTCTTCTAAAAGAGCCTGAAGTCTTCTTTTTCTTTCCTTTCTACTTAAAGGCAAAGTTTCCAAAATAGCCATAATATTTTCCTCCACAGTTAATTTTCTGAAAATAGATGGTTCCTGAGATAGATAACCGATCCCAAAACGTGCGCGTTGATGCATAGGCAGGTAAGTTATATCTTCATTATCAAAGATAATTTTACCTTTTGTAGGCTTCAATATCCCTACGATCATATAGAAAGTA
>JAMWCN010000030.1 GCA_023819505.1 Candidatus Omnitrophota bacterium
CAAAATGTTTACCTATTTTCTCTAAAGTCCAATATTGATCATCTCTAAAACCAAAATATAACTCAATTACCATCTTTTGGCGAGGTGGTAAAGTAGATAGAATCTGTTTTGTCTTTTCTTCTAAACTCTCTTTAATTAACCTCTCTTCAAGTAATTCATTCTCATCTATTATAAAATCTATCTTTTCTTTTTTGCTCTCGCTAAATAGAAACTTATTAAGACTTTCGATCTCTAATAACCTTATAGATTCTATCAATTTATCTATATAGCTCTTATTCCATCTCTTTCCTTTATTTTTAAAATAATTTTCTATCCATCTAAAATCCTCTTGGTTATTTAAGTTAGGCTCCTTTTTGAAATGCTTCTTAAAATCGCTTATACACTGTTTAAAAATAGCTATCTTTCTATGTTTACTCGTAGGTATCTTTATTATCCCTTGTTTCTGTAAATAATATAAGATATAGTTATCAAACCAATGACACATATAATTAAGAAATGCATAGCCTTTAAAATAATTAAAATTTTTAAGTTTACAGATCAGTATAAGTATTGCTTCATTTACTAAATCACGGAAATATCCTTTTCTGATATTTAATTTCGACCGATTCATCTTTAATGCCCTTATTATTCTTTTATAAATAAATTTTTCAATTTTTTTAATTAGTAATTCTAAGAATAGTTTTTTAATCGTATAGATAATTTCATATTTAACATTGTCTTCTTTAAACTCAATTTCCTTTTCACTTAATCTATTTATATAATAAACTAACTCCTCATTAGTAAAAATATCTATTATCATCTGTTCAGTACTTTCTAAAATGCATTTATGAGAACTGATATCTTTCATTAATTTTTTGATTACACGGATTCTTCTATCTTTTGTTTTAGGATGAGAAGAGATTAAATCTTTATCTATATTTAACATAATTTCATAAATAAATTGATTCTCTTCTAAAATTGGTGAGGAACTATCAAAGGAAAGTTGAACTGGTGTATCTCCAAATAATTCTTTAAGGGAGGTTTTCTTTGCCTGGTAGTATTCAAAAGGAGGAGCTTTATTCTTTATCTTCATCCATCCAATTAAATCTTCCTTGATATTACCTTCTTCATCTATTGGCCAGATAGGGAGGTCTTTTAATTTCATATCGGTTATATCGATTTTACCAAAAAGCCTTCCTCTTCTTAATTGATCTATCTGTTTAAAGAAATGGCCTTTCAATGCCCAAACAAATGGACCGTTCTTACTGGTTAAATAATCCTTTGTAGCCTTTTTATCTCGGCGTGCTGCTTTCTTTAAATTTTCTATCCATTCTTCTACCCTTTCCAGCTGGTTAAGACTCCTTGCATAATCAAGGATAAATTCTATAATTCTTTTAGTTGACCAGTATTTTCTCCAGGTTTTAAAATACTCCCTAAAGGTTTCCTCTTCTTTAGAATCATAAATAGGTGGTGTATCTAAAAATAAATAATGTTCTTTACACCATCTTTTTATATCTTGACCAAAAATTTTTGTCTTTTCTAAATCTATCTCTCTTATCCCCAATCTATTTATGATCTGCCAATTTGAAAGAGGAGAGCTTGATCTTGAATATTTATTATTTTCTTCTATTCCAGATATAAAGAAGAGATCACTTACATCTTCTACTATCTCAGTATGATCTAACAGATTAAAATTAAATCCTATCCTTGGAGAAAAAACTTCTACTTTACCTTCTTTTTTTATTGGTATAAATTTAAAAAATGAATGATCTGGATTAGTAATAATTAGATCAGCTTTGGTTCGCTCAAAGAAAATCTTAGGTCTCTGCTTAAATTTTTCTTCAAACCACCTAATTATATTGTTTACTGTACGAATAATCTCTCTTGCACGTTGTATTGGTACATTTCCAAAACAAGAAAGTGCAAAATAAGAAAAGGTATTAGGCTTCTGAAAACTTACCTTCCACACCGCTCCTTTAAAATCGAGTGTTATATCTATAACATAGCCTTCTTCAGGGAATTCTAAAAAGTAATGAGCGAAATATTTGCCCGGCTGTTTTAGAGACGCCTCAAAATATCGTTTTCCTTTTCTGAAAATTTCCTGTAATAATTTCTGAATATGAGGATAAATCTCATTATAATCTTTATCTTTTCGACTCAAACAGAAATCTTTTTCAAGATATAATTCTTCTCTCCCAGCCAACATCACTCGCACATCATTAATTACGTATTCTTTTTCTTCTAATCTAATGGTGAATTGACTCCCTTTTTCTTCTACAATAGCCAATAATTTAAAATAACCTCTCTTTAGATCTCCAACCCTGTTATGTTTGGTATGGATAGCTACTATCTGCATTAATGCCGATAATTCTTTCGGATTATCCTGTACAACTCCATTTTTTATCAAGGCTTCAAAGATAGATTTAGCTTTTAAATAATCCATAGAATTTACTTTATAATGATCCAAAACTTCTTTAAGGGTGTTGTAGATTGTATCCGAAGAAGAAAGTGGACTGCTGCTATATCTATTTATTCCTTCTATAATTACAAAAATATTATATGTATCTGGTTGACCTATAACCGTATCACTTTCTAAAATTTTTGTGCGGCAGTATACAGTAGGAAGGAATGTAGTTTCTCCATCAGGCATAACATCACAGATGAGTCGATAAACTATACAATAATTATCTAAGATAGAAGGCCTTATATATCTGGAGAAGATGAAATCTTTGGGATTTTCATAAGCCTTATCTAAAACTTCTCTCCACCGGAAATTACTTACTTTTCTTCCTATAACTACACCTTCTCCTTCTTCGCCTCTTATTGGTTTTATTACTAAAGAATCTTTCTTCTCTATCGCTTGTTTATAAGAGAGATAATCTATACCGTAATCTTTAGTTAAAGCGAAGGAGTCTGTCTGTTTCAGAATTGGTCTTTCTTTTAGATAATAATTGATAAATCTTTCTACAAAGGGATAGATTAGTTTGGAATCAGCCAGAGAAGAACCTGGATGATGACTCAAAAATATCCTTTCTCTTTGAACTAAATCTATTATCCCAGGAATTCCTTCTGTAATCTTCTCATAACCAAAGACCTCCATTCTCTTCTTAAATGGTGGATAATAAGGATCTAAAGAGAGATCATAATCGTAATAAATTAAGTATCCTATTTTTTCTCTTCTTCCATCTGGATACACTGCATATAAACCATCTTTGTTAACTTCAAATTTATTCTGACCATCCTTTCCTTCATCCACTACAAAATAACCAAACCTTTTATATAGATTAATCATCCAAATCCGATCAAAATCCTCATTGAAACAACGCGGAAGCCAAACTGCAATTATCCCTTTTTTCTTAGGTAAAATTTTCTCTAATTCCTTTAGATATCTTATAAAAAGCTCCTCTGTCTTTATAAGATTAAGATTTTCAAATACCCTTAAGAATGCATCCTGAAGATAAAATACATCTTCTCTACCTCCTAAATTTCCAATATTATCTTCAATAACGAACCTTGAAGGATAAAATATATCTGGACCGTAAGTTATCATGATGGTCTCAGAAGACAAATCACCCACCAATTCTTCAAAACCCTGAGTCTCTAAAGCTTTTAATAGTGCAGATTCTGGAATGATGCCATCTTTAACTACCTGCCACTTCCCTGAATATATATCTTTCAGGAATTCAACTATAGCTTTTGCTCTCTGGCTTATCCCAGATTTAATAATCTTGAAATCATCCAAAGGCATTTCTATGACAAAAGGAGCAATTAAATATTTATCACCTAAAATTTCTTTTAATCTTTGATATTGAAGATTAGAAATATCTTTCTTTCTTAAAGGACTACTAGATTCTCCTGCCGCTTTCTTTAAATTCTGAAACTCTTCCAGAGATAACTGATATTTTTCTGCTATATTTATTATTAAATTATCTCTTTCTTGAGGGGATAATCTAAAGTACCAATTTGATTCTTTAAGTCTGATAAGCTCATTTATTGCTAAAAATGTGGGATTAAGGATGCGAGGAGGTATCTTTAGGGGACTGTCAATTTTTAGAGGGATGAAACTAGTTCTGTAAAATCTTGTCCACCATAAACTGGCTTGAGGAGAACCCCGGTTTAAATTTGCATCGCTGAGGAATCTTTCAAAACTTATATTGAATGCCTCTTCTATTGTTCTTCTTTTCTCTAAATTACTCTTTATATACAAATCCATAAAATTCTGCATAAATCTATATAATATTTCTGCATCATCGATCTTATCTTTTACCTTATTTAGCTTTATTTTTGTTTTCTGAAGATCGCCTTCCTTTAATAAATACCCTATATAACCCAAAGACTTCCTTATATTCCAAAATTCAGGTTCTTCTAGATATAGTTTTATTCTTCTTGAGTTCAACAGCCCCCATAATCTTCTAAGAGCACTATTTAGGTTATTATTCTCTATGTCATTTAATATATTATTTATTCTATTTAATAATTCTTTATTTCTCTCTTTGGCAATCCTCCTTAAATCCATCAGTCTACCGCGATGGATACTTATAATTATATTTTTTACCTCTTGACCCCTTATTTCAATAAACTTTAAAGCAACCCCTAATATACTACGAGTAGCTCTAAATTCACCAATCTCATTCAGTTTTATTGCTAAAGCCAAAGCGTATCTTATAATATCCTTTATTCCTAAAAGACTGTGCTCCAAATCTTTGAAGAATTCTAATAATCTATTCTGAATCTTAATCACTTTAATAGGGGATATCCTTGGCTGAATACCTCTTTCTTTCTCTAAGGTAGTAAGTTTGGATATTCTAGTATCTAAATATAAATTGATCTTCTTTAAAATCTTATATGTATCTCTTAACCAAAGAAGCTCCTGTATTTCTGTCTTAATCTGATGGTCTACTGCTCTAAATGCCTCCCAGAGAAGATCATAGTAGATGTATTGGTATATTCTAAATGTGGTTGAGTCTTTTAATGTAATAGGATATTTTATGTTTTGACCTTCCCAAATCCAAAATCTCTGTATCCTAGGTTCTAAACCAACTCTTTTTCTTAAAATCTGTCTCTGCAATCTAAATTTTATAAGAGAACTTAACTCCTCTGCAAAGAGTCTAGCTACTGAGACCAAAACCACATTAGCTGCAGGTTCATTTCTTTTTTCAATCAAAGAAATTGCTCTCCTTAATCTTTCCTTTGCTTCAGTCCTTATATAAAGATTATTTGTAATCTCAACAGGATAGTAAATAGGTTCTATAATCCTTATAAATTCTTTAATGTCTTTAACCAATTCCAGAAGCTCATTATCTATATTTTCTAACTCCTTATTTAAATCTGTTCTTGATTCTAAAGATACGTTTGGATCTTTTAACTTCTTTTTAATATTTATTCTCCGCCTGCTTACCTCAATTAATCTCAGATTTAATTTTACGACCTTCTCAAAATAGAACTTTGCTTTTGGTTCATCCCTATAAAATCCCCTATACTCTCTATCGCTGTATATTGGACTACTAGAGATTTCCTTATCAATATTAAACGATAGAGAATTCAATATAGCTTTAATAAATAACCTTAGATCTTTCTCATCCATAAGATCAATTTCTAATTTCAACTCTTCAGAATTTGGGATATGTACTGCGTTCATATTAATAATTACTTCTTCTTCACTCAAATTGAAATTTTTTATTTTTTCTTTTAAAACTTCTTGAAAAGTTCCTCTCTTTAGTTCCTCTGCTACGATATCAGTTCTTAAACTCTTTGGATGTGGATTGATAGTACGACCAACTACTATCTCTTTAACAAAATCTTGCTCATCTACTCCGTAAGGATCTTTTCCTAATAACTTTTCTGCTTCTTGAATAGATAAATCATAATTATCCAATAGATCCTCTCTAGAGCTTTTTCTTTTTAAGATTAATTGCTGAGAAGGCAACTTAACATATTCAATTAATAATTTTAATTTTTTATAACTGGAGGCTTCGGGACAGACCGATTCTAATTTTTCTATCCAGATCTCAAATTCCTTAATATCTCTCCTTTCAAGTATACCTAGACCTTCCTGGATAAAATTTTCTTCTATATTAGGTTCTCCTCTTAAATTCCTGATAAATTTATTTATTGCAGGTCTCCATCTTAAAAGTATATCTTCCAAAGGAAGTTTTCTGATTTCTCCTTCAGCTAAAACCTCAAAATCCTCTCTTAGGCGCTTCAATATCTTTTCTCTTAGATAATGGTTAAGTCCACCTTCATTGCCACCTTTAAGAAGTAATACGGATATAGAATTAGATTCTTTTATTAATTTTAA
The DNA here is from genome assembly GCA_023819505.1 of Candidatus Omnitrophota bacterium. Lineage (GTDB taxonomy): Bacteria > Omnitrophota > Gorgyraeia > Gygaellales > JAMWCP01 > JAMWCN01. The sequence continues at coordinate 6,278 of JAMWCN010000030.1, forward strand.
TAGTGCCTCTTTCATTTTTAAACTTACCAAAGGTAAAAATTTCTTGTAAGTATTAATTGCTAAATCTAAATCTTTTTCTTTAAACATCTGTTTTAAGATCTCTTTATTTCTGTTGGTTTGAACTAAAGAAGGTTCTCCTAAATCAGAACCTAAATCGATTAAATAAATATCTTTTCCATCACAGGTTAGCATATCTAAAATACCCGTTCTACCTGAAACAACGCTGAATCCCAAAACATCAAAAACAGCAACTACATAGGCGATCTTAGAAATAATTAATTCTTTATCATCAGGGGAAGTTAAATGCTCTAAGAAATCTTTTAATTCCCACTCAATAAAGTCTTTGTATAGACAGCCTTCATAATAACTATAAACCTTAGGTATCTTTACACCCATATATTCTAAAATCTTTGCCCTCCTTAACCAGGCTTTAGCAGTATTAGGTATATTAAGACTTATAATTGCTTTGGAGATAAGTTTCTTTCTATATATTTTTTTACTGTTAATATCTTTTACTTCTATATCAAAGAATAGAATTGCAGATTCTGATCTCAGCTGCCACTCCGATTCTTGATAGGAGATAAGAGTTTCATTATCATTTAAAATTTTTAGTTTCTTTAATCCATTCTCACGCAATTTTAAAACGAAGGTATCTTCTATCTGTTGTATAACTTCTTCGATACTAAGGTCTCCGCAGATAACTCTCAGTAATGACTTATCAGAATAAAAATTAATTAAACTCTCTGTCTGTTCATTATACACTTTGAATCTATTTTTTATAATCTCTGGATCATCGTCGCTTCTTTGATAAAGTTTGCCACCGCAGATATCGCAGATACCTTCCACTTTAGGTTTTACATAAATAAGGTTGTAGATGGCACCGCAACTCTTACAGATCCTTCTATTCACTAAGCGCTTCACAATTTCTTCTAAAGATGTATTGATAAATATAACCGTATCGATAAAGATACATTCTTTATTTAAAAACTCCTCTAAAGCTTTTGCTTGAGTTATTGTTCTTGGAAATCCATCTAAGATAAATCCCTTTTCTTTGCCTACTTTTTGTAATTTTTCAAAGATCATCTGGATGATAAGCTCATCTGGAACAAGCTCTCCTTTATCCATATAGGATTTTGCTTTCAGCCCAAGTTCTGTTCCTTCTTTAATTGTTTCTCTTAACATATCTCCTGTGGAGATGTAAGTTAAATTATACTTTTGTGCGATAATTTTAGCAGAGGTGCCTTTTCCTGCACCGGGTGGTCCCATAAAAATGAGACGCAATTGTTGATTAATATCTTTTAGTTTGTTTTCTTTATTATAACCAGCTAAGATATAAGCTTCCAAAGGACTACTACTTTTTATATCTAAAGAATACTCTTGGGGTAAAAATAATTCTTTATAATCTCTATTAATTCTTCGGAATAATTCATCAGGACTTTGAGGTAACATTTCCGTAGATTTAACCAATCTATCCAGCCAACGCTTCTCTGCTTCAGAAAGTTTTAGTCTTTTTTCTGAACGGATTACCTCTATAGCAAAACGCACCATCTCTTTTGTACGGATGTAATTATCCTTACCTAACTCTAAAAGACGATGACCGGCCTGCCAGACAACCTTAGGATGTAACATCAATGCTTGAGGGTCATTATAAACATCGGATTCTACAAATATATTCTGTAATTCAGAAATTTTTCTCAGTTTTATTGCAGTATTCATCTGCCGGCAAACATAGATAAGAATTTCAGTAAATACCTCCGGAGCCTCTCCCCCTAATAAACGAACCTGTTGCACAGATTCATTACTTACTAAATCACACATTGCCAAAGCTACATTTCCCATTCTTGAAGAATGAGCGCAGGCACTAGGATACCCTAACATACTGATAGGAACTCCAGTTATAGCTTTAATTACTGGATTTTCATAGGCACAATCCTTTAAAGGTCCAGTTGCTCCCATCTCTACTGCTACTAAAGAGCGGGGAACACTGGCTAAACGAATAACCGCTGCCAAAACACGAGGCAGTAAACCCTGATTTGCCAAGTGCATCGCAGTATTAGCAAAAGCACAGGCACTATCACCCCCTGCAATAACTTTATATTCTTTAGCGATCTCTACAATTCTTTTCCACAGGAATTCCATATCTTTGCAGGCAAGTACTCCTAAAGCAAAAACCATTGCTTCTAAGTCTCCTTTTACCAAAGCCCGATCAAAGACTTCTTTGCCAGCTGTGCTTTCGATAGAGATTATATCTGCACCAGAAAGCGCAGATTCTCTAAATGATGTTATTATCTTTTCTAACCACTTCCCCTGTCTTCTCTTAGGAGGTCTTTCTTTATCGCGGATGTCTACAACTGTAACCCTTAAAACAGTACGCAAATCATATTTCCTGAAGAATTCTATTATAATATTCTTTATATCTTCAGTAATCAATCTACCCCATTCAGGATAAATAGTTAATTCGGGTAGATGCTCGAATTCTAAAATTAATTTTTGTTCTCCTAAGTTAACCGCTCGCTGTAAAATCTGTTTTACTGTATTCTGATAGATCTTTCTTACTTCAGATAAATTAAAGACATTTATTTCCATTGTAGGTAAAGTAAAGTTTACCTCAGGAAGAACTTCTCCTGCACCGATAACTACACCAAACTCAGAACTAACAGGTTTCTTAGCAAAACCAAAAAGAATCTGCTCCGCTGAATCGTAAGCTAATCTATAACTTCGATCTAAAATTTCAGAAAATCTTGACTCTTTTAACACATTTTCTATCCTTAACTGTAGATCCAAAGGTAAATCTTTTAATATACCTTGTTTTTCTCCTAATATGAGATTTTCTTTATGGGTTATGGGGAATAATACTGCTCTTATCTCATGGCTTACAATAGAAATGGTAGGATTTTTAGGTAGAATAATTACATATTCTTTATGTGTTTTTTTATCAAGAATTCCTACTACTGCACCTATATTCCAGCCCGGAGGTGCGTATGCAAAATGTACACCTCTTATCTTTAATAAATGATAGATATTAGCTGATGTGGTTCCTACATTGTAAGCAACTTGACTTATCCCTAAAGGTATTGAGCTTACTTCTGAAATATCATAAATTTTACCTTTCCTTAAAATCTCCTCAATCCCACCAAAACGTGCGATCTCTTTATCAATTCTCTCTATAGGTAGTCCCTCTTGGGAGCAATCAGATTCAGGTTTATGATTTATCAATAGGTATGAATTTTGCATCTTTAAGTCCAAACCTATTACTTCAAAACCAATCGCTTCTAATATACTAAGAAATTCTTGATTCTGCACAAAAGAATTTAAAAGAAACAAACCTTTATCCTTTAAAACTCTCCTTATCTCTTTTGCTGTATAAAAATAAAACTCTTCTGTATCCATATTATTTTTTACTACATAGTTAATATAGCTAGGATCAAATAATCCTATACTGATTACAGTATCAAATTGATTCTCTTTAAATTGATACATATCCTGAACTATCCCTTTGTAAAAACCTGCATCAGGATTATCTTCAACCTGTGGATCAAGCCCTACAATATCGATCCCTAAAGGACGTAGTAAACTTACCAGATTATCTTTCTTTAAAGCATCTCCTTCTAAAAATGTTTTGGTCTCCAATCCAATGTTTAATATTTTGCCTTTAAGGATATCCTGAGGAAAGATACCATCTTCTTTTAGATTTTGATTCTCTTGGATAAAATTTAGCATACTAACAAAGGCTATTATATGTAAGCTATCTGATTTATGCATTATAGAATATAATTCTTCAAAAATAGGTGAAGAGGATACTTTCCAATGCGTTATTTTTAAACTAACTTCTGCTTGAGAGATGCGTTTAACATCTGCAGGAATCTCTGTCTCTAAACTTAAAGTAAGAGGACAAAATCTTACTTCTTTAAAAATTTTCTCAAAGATAGTATAAAGTCTTTTATCTATTACGGGATTAGCAAAAACTTTGAATCCTATAAAATGCTCTAAAGTCTTTTTTAAAGCTTCGGTAGCAATTCCTGAATTTTGATAGTTAGATTTGATATAAATTCTTTCTAAATCGATTATTTTATTTTTCCCATCTATATTAATATCTATCTGGCCTAGGGAAGTTTTATCCTTTTCTATCTCCAAAACAAAATTTATATACTCAAAAACACTAAGGAGCTGTTCAGGATGAATAAGATCAATCATTCTACTGAAATTAGCTCCCCTGTATCCCCAAGGTAATTCTATCTGTAGTAGATTTACCTTATTTAAAATTTTAGGTATCTGGTGTATTACTTGAAAGAACTGCTGTGTACTTATAATACCTTCAAATATAAGTAATTTCTTTTCCTCTTTAAGAAATCTATCTATACTTTCTACTAACTGTTGATCTGAAGCAATCCAGTCTCCTTCTATATGGAGAATTTTATCTCTTTCTAATCCTAACACACCTTTACTCATAAAATATGCTAATTCTGTCTTTCCCACTCCCATATCTCCATCGATAATTAAAATTACAGGTTTGTTGGTTCCTTTTACAAAATAACTTATCAATTTAATCCCTTCTTCTGTAGGTATTAAAAATCCCTTTAATTTTGAAACTTTGGATATTTCTTCTCTTAAAATAATTGAGGATTGAAGTCTAATTATATGTTCTTTTAAAATCGGCTGCGCCAGAAAGTTCCGATCCCCACCAGCCACGGAAGGTAGATCGGAATTCTTTTCATCTCTCTGACGCAGCCGGCTATTTTTATCTAAAGGACTGCTACTACCTTTAGAAGCTAACTTTGTTTTCTTAAATGCTTTATCCCAACTGATAGAACCTCCGATAGAATGGTAACCTTTAGAAGTAATATGATGGGAATCCTTCCAATTTAAACCACCGTGTCCAGGAACAAAAACAATGGTTCTATTTTTATATTGGGGGTACTTTTTAAAATACCAATTCAAAATAATCCTTACTTCATTTTGCTTCTCTATAAAATCCTCTTCACTTAATTCAAAGAAACCTTCCAATGTAGAGAACTCAAATATAACCGTTTTTTCTTTATCTAAGAAATTAGAAACCAAACCTCTGTATTTTTTAGAGATAACCTTTTTATTTTTGTCTACTGTAGCAATATAGGTTCTGTTATCTTCTTTAAAGAAAAAGAGGCAATTTCTACTGGAGAATCTCTTATCATTTGCATAGTAAGAAGGAAAGGGAGAGTTTAGATGACCCTCCACAATCAAAGAATTATCTAGATATGACTCTTTGACTCTATTTAGCAATTGTTCAAAATAGTCTTCTCCTTTTAGACCTCCAGGAGGAGAAAAGAAATTATAACCTAGAATAGAAGCTAACTTTTTATACAAGAGATGATTTACAATACTTTCGCGAATTATCTTCTCTTCTTTATTATCCTTAAATAAATTATCATAGTATCCTTTAATTTCATCCAATAACCCTCTATAAGAGGAAACTTCCTGAATTTCTGAATCGTAATAGTGTAAATTAATTTGATGATATTGGGGAATCTGCGCATTTAAACTAAATCCTAAAAACGATAAGATTATTAAGGGGATAATAAGTAAAGGAGTTTTATTCTTTCTTTTAGCTAAAATTCCTTCTGATACCTCAATTAATTCTTTAATCTTCTGTCTAAACTCAGAACTTTCCTTAAAGCTAATTAGATCTACCTGCTCTATTACTTTTAAGATATTTAAAGATATACTTAAATTTTCTCTAGTCACATATCTATATTGGATTATTTTCTCTATAATCTTTAAGACTACTTTCAGATTAATTATATAATTTCTCAATGCCTCTTCCTTTAAATCCGCTCTATTTTTGTAGAATTCAATACTATGTTGATACAGATGAGCTATATTTGCTAAAGTCCAGGCAAAGAACATACGGTATCTATTTTTCTTTTTCTCTTTCTTTGCGAGTTTCTTTTCTTTCTTTATTTTCTCTTTTAATTCATTTAGTTCAGAGAGAAGTTTTTCTTTAAATAACTCTTGGGTTGAAGCAATAGTCTTGTAATCCTCTTCTCCAATAACTTCTAATCCTACAAATATAGGAATATAGTATTTCTTACGCACCAATGCTTCGTAATTAACCAAAGCTAGTTCATAATTACGCATTGCCTCATATACACGGGCGATTTCAATTTTGGATTGTACTGCTAAAAATTGTCCAAACTTTAAAGCTACCTCTTTATAATTTTGAATTGCTTTAAGGTAGAAAGATTTTGCTCTTTGAGATCTTTTCTTTAGATGCGAAATAACTGCCAAAGTATAATATATTCCACCTAAACGATAATAAGCACATTCACGTCCAGTGGAAAGCGCATGATTTTCTTTAATTTCTTTGGTTAGTTGTTTTATCAATTTGGCAATTGCTTTTTTATAAAGAGAACTTAAAAGTAGTTCCTTAAAAGGAACTATCCTTATAGCTTTTAATTTAATCTCCCTAAAATTTTCTAATAAAGAACCTTCTTTAA
>JAMWCN010000031.1 GCA_023819505.1 Candidatus Omnitrophota bacterium
GTCATCATATCCTGAGCCTCTCTCCCACGCACCTCTCCTACAATTACTCTATCCGGACGCATCCTTAAAGAATTCTTAACTAGATCAGCTAAAGTCAAATCCTCATCGCTTTCGAGTCTGGCACAGTTTTCCTCATAATCACTATTTAACTCTAATGTATCCTCGATGATTACTAATCTATCTGAGGAAGGTATAAAGCTAAAAAGAGCATTTAAAAGGGTAGTCTTTCCTGAACCTGGACCTCCGGATATAAGGATATTAGCAGGTCTTATACTTAATCCTTCTACATATAGCCAAAGTTGACCTGCAATTTCAGAAGTAAGAGTATCATTTTCTATAAGATGGATGATACTTAATGGTTTTTCCTTTGCCCTTGTTATCGTTATCTGTGGACCAAAAGGAGAATAAGCTATATTTACTCTACCCTTAATTTCGTTTAATTCTATATTATTTATTTTCTTTAGAGTTGTCCTTCCTGAAAATATTATCAGTTTCTTTATAAATAGGTCTAACTCTTCTTTTGTCTGAAAGCTTTTATCAGTTTTGATTAAACCTTTTGCTGTCTTATGGACATAGATTGGCCCAAGGGAATTTATCATTATATCTTCCACTTCAGGTTCATCTAAAAACTCTTGGATAATTCCATAAGATAAAAATTCTTTAAAGAAACTTTCTAATTCCAAACCTTTACTTTCAGCAATAAATTTTTTACATCTTGGTGTATTATAAACCTCCAAAAATACCTCAAAGATTGTCTTCTTGCGTTCTTCAAGAGACTGCATAAGATAAATTTTACCTGCAAGTTTATCCAAAATCTCATTCTCTATTTCGATCCTTTCTTTATCCATATAAGCTCCTTTTTAAAAATTCCTCAAAAAATTTACTGCCTTAAGAAATGAACTAAGATTGTAAAAAGATAGAATTACCATAATTGGACCAACTATTTTGTGATTTTGAATCATCCATTCGTTAAAAGTAGTTATATTTCTATCTAAAGGAGTAATAAGGGCAGATGGTATTATATCTATAGCAACTATCTCTTCTATCTTCTGATATAGTTTGATAGATAAAGTAAAAATTAAACTAAGGATAAAAGTTGGTAAATATATCGTTATTATTATAAATAAAAAGAAAAGGTCAAATATATCCCAACCTATAAATTCCAATCCCATAAATTTCATATCCTTATTCTTTTGGCGGAGAGGGTGGGATTCGAACCCACGGACCTTTTTAGGTCACACGATTTCCAATCGTGCCGATTCAACCACTCTCGCACCTCTCCTATTTTAACAAAAAAATATTCTTTTTAAAAATAATTTAGCTCGGAGAGTGGAGGATTCGAACCTCCGGTCCCCAAAATCGGAGACAGCGGTTTTCGAGACCGCCCCATTCAACCACTCTGGCAACTCTCCTTTTAGAAATATTTACCGCGGAAGGAGCAGGATTCGAACCTGCGGTTCCGTATAACGGAACTCCGGTTTTCAAGACCGGCGCATTCAACCACTCTGCCATCCTTCCTTTTAAAAATCATAACATCTAAAAAAAATATTGTCAATTATAAGAAGAGTTGCCTAAAAACAATACTAATTATATCCAAAGCGATCTGGTAGGATTGGTTAAAAAAATTTACAAAAGAAAATTTATTCCAGATAAGGTTAAAACCGAAAGCTAAAATAAATATATTAATTAAATATATAAAGGAAAAACCAAATATATAATTTGCCTTTAAATAATCAGACGGCCTAGATTTTAAAACCTTTGCACTAAATATAAGATGTAAAGTGATACTTAAACCAAAAAGAAACATAAAATTATTATCTAATTCTGTAGATTTAATTATAGATGAAAATAAAAAATAAATTAAGAATAAAATTATGGTATAGATGGGTAAAAGATAGGGAGCTACTTTTACTAAAGGGGAAAAAAATCCAAAGATTATCTGCACAAATCTTTGACCTTTCTTGTAGATCACAGTAGGTTCCCAAATAAAAAGGTATATAATTAAAAAAATAATTATCCCAGAAAAAAAACTTACTTTTAAGCTATTCTCTAAAACAAAAAGTTCTTCTAAAAATGCTTTAGTTGAACCGTAAACAAAAGGAATAAATAATACTCCTAAAAGAAGTTTAAATCCTACTAATATCTTTTGAATTATTCTTCTAAAGCGAGATGGTAAGATTGTTTCCTGATTAGGGGATAGATTCTTTTCCATCTAGGTACGGTCTTAAGACTTCAGGTATAATTACAGAACCATCCTTCTGTTGATAATTTTCTAATATACAGATTAATGTCCTTGCCAATGCTACCCCTGAACCATTTAAAGTATGAACATAGTCCAGTTTCTTATCTTTAGTGCGATAGCGTATATTTGCTCGCCTTGCCTGAAAATCTTCGAAATTTGAACAACTAGACACCTCAAGCCACCTCTCCAATCCAGAAGCATATGCTTCTAAATCATAACATTTAGAAGCAGCAAAACTTAGATCTTCTGTAGGTAGAAGCACTACTCGGTAAGGGAGACCCAAAAGCTGTAATACCTCTTCTGCGTCTTTAACTAACTTCTCTAACTCCTCATAAGAATCTTGCGGTTTTGTAAATTTTACTAATTCTACCTTATCAAATTGATGCACACGAACTAATCCTTTTGTCTCTTTACCATAGGAACCAGCCTCCCTACGAAAACAGGCAGTGTAGGCAGTAAAGTATACAGGAAGGTTTTCTTCCTCTAAAATTTCATCTTGAAAGATATTGGTTAGCGGAACCTCTGCAGTAGGGATAAGAAAATAATCGTCGTCTTTTAATCTATACATATCCTCTTCTAATTTAGGGAGTTGCCCTGTTCCTGTCATAGACTTACGATTAACTAAAAATGGAGGGAATATCTCAATGTAGCGGTGTTTCTTTGTATGGAGATCTAACATAAAATTAAAGAGAGCTCTTTCTAACTTTGCTCCCCAGCCTTTGTAGAGCACAAAATTTGAACCCGTAATTTTGGAGGCACATTTAAAATCAATGATATCTAATCCTTCAGCTAATTCAATATGCGTTAAAGGTTTAAAATCAAATTCAGGAATTTTCCCCCAAGAACGGACGGTTTCTTTTTTTGTTTGGTCCCCTACTGGCACAGAAGGATGCGGTATATTAGGAATAAATAAAAGTAAATTTTTTATTCTCCCCTCAATTTCATTGCAATCTTTCTCTAAAATATCAATCTTTTCACAGACCTCTTTTAAATGATTTATTTTTTCTTGAGGATTTTTTTTATCCTTTAAAACTGAGGAGATCTCATCGTTTATCTTATTTTTTTGACTTCTTAAAGAATCAAGTTCTTTTAAAAGAGAGAGACGCTTTTGATCTAACTGAATTAACTCATCAAGTTCGATACTTAAACCCCTTACCTTTATAGCATTCTTCACTAAATCTGGATTCTGACGGATAAATCTTAACTCCAGCATATTATCCTTTAATTACTCCTAAAGGTCTCATCCTACAGACCCGTTTTGAAATGCCTGCATTATGGACTACATTTACTACATCGTTTACATCTTTATAAGCTTGGGGTGCTTCCTCTACAATTGTGTTACGTCCAGTGGCTTTAATGGTTATCCCTTTTGCTTCAAGTTGTCTTAAAAGTTCATCTATATTGATAGATTTTGTAGCAGCGGTGCGAGATTTTACCCTTCCTGCACCGTGGCAGGTACTACCAAAGGTTTCCTCCATTGCTTTTTGAGTTCCTACCAGAAGATAAGAATTTCTGCCCATATCTCCAGGTATGATTACTGGTTGACCTGTATCTTTATAGATTTTAGGTAATGCCGGATGCCCTGGCCCAAAAGCACGTGTTGCACCTTTCCTATGCACACATAAAGTCATTTCTTTTCCATCTACAGTATGCTTTTCTACTTTAGCGATATTATGTGCTACGTCGTAGATTAAATACATACCCATCTTTTGCCAGCTTATACCAAAAACCTTCTCAAAACTTTTACGCACTAGATACATCAGGCACTGTCGGTTATTCCAGGCGTAATTAGCAGCACACTTCATCGCTGAGAAATATTTTTTTCCCTCTGGGGAATTAAAAGGTGCACAGGCAAGTTGTCGATCAGGTACTGAGATTTTGTATTTAGAAAGAGATTGGATCATACTGCGGGTATAATCATAACAGATCTGATAACCAAAACCGCGTGAACCTGAATGGATCATAACTGTAATTTGCCCCAAAGTTAGCCCAAACTCATCACAGAGTTCTTGATCATAAAGTTGATCAATTACTTGGATCTCTAAGAAATGATTTCCTGAACCTAAAGTTCCAGACTGTGCCTTACCTCTTTCATAGGCACGTTCAGAGACCGCTAAAGGATCCGCTCCTTCCATAGCACCGTACTCTTCAGTACATTCTAAATCTTCTTCTATACCGTATCCTTTTTCTACTGCCCAGCGTGCGCCTTTAACTAAAATCTCTCTTTCCTCTCTTTCCGAAACTCTTATCTCACCTTTAGAACCTACACCTGCAGGAACCATATCAAATAAAACATAGATTAGGTCTTTAATTTTATCTTTTATCTCTTCATACTGAAAATTTGTTTTTAGGAGCCTCACTCCACAGTTTATATCAAAACCTACACCTGCAGGAGTAATAATCCCATCTTTATTTATATCGGTAGCAAAGACTGCGCCGATGGAAGGACCATACCCCCAATGTATATCCGGCATAGCTAAAGATGCCTTAACGATTCCTGGTAAAAAAGCAACATTGGCTACCTGTTCAGGTGCTTTATCTGCACGGATATCTTTCAAAAGCTTTTCATCTGCATAGATAATCCCATCTACACGCATACCTGCTTTATAACTTTTTGGAATACGCCAGCGCCACTCATCAATCTTTTCTAACGGCCCCTGCCAGATATCAGACATCAAAAATCACCTCCGCCTGCCAACTAGAATCTATCCTCTCTAATTTCAACTGATGGTAGGTAGCTGCTTTGATCTCAGTATTTATCCTATAATTCTTAATCTCATCACCGAAAATTTCTGCCTCAAGATTATTCTCATCTAATTTTTTTATCTTAAAATCTGTAAAAATCAACTCCTTTACTGCAGATAAAGATAACAGTTCATTTAACCAGTTCACCAATAACTCCTCTAAACCATCCGCCTTCTGTATAATTTTAATCTTTTTTAACTTTGAACTATAAGCTCTAGGCTTTAAACTCTTTTCTGCCATTATATCAAACATTGCTAAGGCAGTATTTACAAAAAGTTCTTTTAAATCTTTTGCCTTTACTCTTATTCTGATATCTGCAGTATGCTCTAAAAATTCATAATTTTTTTTTATCATTCCTTAACTAAAAACTATGAACACTTAAAACTATAGACTAACTTGGGCCACGAAGGACTCGAACCTTCGACCTTGGGATTAAGAGTCCCCTGCTCTACCAACTAAGCTAGTGGCCCAATTTAGTTAATTATACATTAAATATATAAAAGGTCAATTCTTTTAGAGGAATTATTAAATTGGAGGGGATTTAATAATTTAGCCAGAAGGCTTTACCGTGGTTATCTTGAATAAGAACAAAAATAATATCTACTATTTTAGAATCGTATTTTATACCTCTTCCTTCTGTAAGTTCTTTCAATGCCATCTCTAAACCTAAAGCTTCTCTATAAGGGCGGTAAGAAGTCATTGACTCTAAAACATCACTTATAGCCAAAATACGCGCTTCAGGTAAAATCTCTTCCTCTTTTAAATGACGCGGGTAACCTGAACCGTCGAGTCGCTCGTGATGTTGATAAATTATCTCTGCTAAAGAAAAAGGGAACTCTATATCTTTAATAAGTTCATAACAGTTCTGTACATGCTGTTGAATAAGACTGTATTCTAAATCGGTTAATTTACCAGGTTTATTCAATATCTCTAAAGGTATACTTATCTTGCCTAAATCGTGGAGTTCACCTGCTAATTTCATAGCTAAAAGTCGATTATCTTTCCAACCTAAACTTTCCGCTATTTTAGTAGCAATGAAAGCAACATTTTGGGTATGTAAGGATGTATAAGGATCGCGCATCTCTAATGCTTTGTTTAATACGGTTAAAGCATTTATAAGCATATTTAAACGTTCCTTCTCCAAATTAGCGTAAGCTGTCATATCTCTAGTTATTCCCATAGTACCGATAATTTTACCCCTGCGGTCATAGATGGGAATTTTAGTGGTGATTACCTGATTCCAAGTACCATTACGCAAAAGAGTACGTTCAATCTTTCCTATAATAGGTCTACCGGTATTTAATACATAATTATCATCTTCAAACATCTGTTTAGCCTGTTCGTAAGGAAAGAAATCAAAATCGGTTTTTCCAATGATCTCTTCAGGTTTAAGACCTGCTCCTTCAGCATAGAATCTGTTTACTTTAATTATACGATTATGTCGATCTTTAAAATAAACTGCATCAGGAATATTATCTAAAAGACTCTGTAAGAAATCTCTCTCTAAAAATAACTTTTCTTCTATCTCCTTATGATGAGAGACATCTTCAATTATACCCTCGATGTATTCTTTCTTTTTAGTAAGGATATAAGAAGCGGTAATAGCTACCCAAACAGGTTTATTATATTTTTTATTCTTAAATACCGCCTCAAAAAAACGGACATTTTTCTGTTCCTTTAAAATATTTAAAAACTTAATATTATCTTTTGGATCAAAAAATAAATTAGCAAATTTTATTTTCTTAAACTCTTCTTTAGATGAATAATTTAACATCTTAGGTAGACAAGAATTAACAATTATGAATCTTTCTTTAGGGTAGAGACTATATTTGAAAAGCCCTATCCCTAAATTATCTGCACTCTCCAGGTTTAAATAAAAAGTATTTCTCATCGCTTTAAATATATAATATTTTTTAAAAAAATCAATTTATTTTTTGCGCCTGGCTGGAGTTGAACCAGCAACATCGTCGCTATCGCTCCTCCCATAGGGGCTTCTTGCCCCTCTGGTGCTCAGCCGATTACTCGGCTTCGCGGTCACCCCGCAGTATTTTCAAAGAAGCAACTCTTGAGGGAAAATTCTTTTCCCTCAAACTCCCTTTTGTGTTGCTGGTGCGCCTGGCTGGAGTTGAACCAGCAACAACCAGTTCCGAAGACTGGCGCTCTATCCAATTGAGCTACAGGCGCAAGGTTAAAAATAAAAGCCTGTACCTTATCTTTAAAAATGAAGGTGCAGGCTTTCTTTTAAAAGTTATTTTACTTCTATAACGCAGTTCTGAGTACCCAAAGGATTAGGAATCCGCCAAGAACAATTTGGATCCTCCATCCAAACTCCATCAACAAAAAATTTATATTCGTATCTACCGGGTTTAAGGCTGAGTTTAGCGGTCCAATTACCTTGGGAATCTTTCTTTGCTAATAAAGAATTAGTATCCCATTTATTAAAACTACCTGCTACCGCTACTTTCTTAGCGTAAGGAGCAAATAATTTAAAAGTTATCGATTTTTTCTTCGTGGTACATTTTCTTACCATCCTTCCTCCTTTCTTACTCTTTTAATTTATATATTAATCTTCATTCTGTCAAGGAATTTATAAGGCTACTATACAGAAGTTCTTTTTATTTGCTAACTGAACTGCTTTATCTCTATTAAGGAATATAGTTTTTTCTGCCTCAATCGCTAAACATTCAGCTTTTATCTTTATAAGATTTTTTACAGTATTTATTCCTACAACCGGTAAATCAAAACGCATATCCTGAGAGGGACTACTCACCTTAACTAAAGTTATCCCTCTACCAGCGATCTTTCCTGCCCTTAAAATAAGCCTATCTGTTCCTTCCATAGCTTCCACCGCTACCACAGTTTTATTTTTAACTGCTATGGTTTGGCCGATATCTAAAAGAGCTATCTTTTTTGCTAATTCCATCCCAAAGTACACCTGTTGCCAAGTATTAAAATCTGGATGTCTTAAAGTAAGCACTCCTTTAGAGGGGATGAAATCCTTCATAAAAATAGTTGAATCTAAAACTTTAAAGCCCTCGTTATTTAACCTCTGAGCGATGAAATTAAAAATAGTAGAAGCGCGCCTATCACAGAGATCTTTTAGAAAATCTTTGATAAATTGATTATCCATTATTTTTTTATTAAATAGATAAGAGGGATTAATTTGACCTGCCATAACCACTTCTTCTATACCTTCTTTCTTGAATATCTCAAAGATTCTATTAAATTCCCTTATATCTAACCAGAAGACTTTAGAGGCGTAGCGGTTTATATTAGAAGATGTATTTTTCTTAAAAGCGATCGCTACCACCTCAAAGTCATCTTTTTTTGCCTGCTCACTTAAAAGAAGAGGGAAGTTGCGATTCCCTGCAATTAAACCAAGCTTTTTCATTTTATTCCTCGACAGACTCCACGGGAAGAACTCTTTATAAAATTAATTAGATAGAGTACTTCTTGAGGTAAGTCTTTCTCTTGTTCCAGTTGAAAAATAGCATTCTTTATAGAAAATCCACTGTTAAAAAGGATTTTAAAACTATGTGAAAGTTTACTTATAACTTTAGAGTCAAAACCTGCCCTTTTTAATCCTACTAAATTTAAACCGTATACTCTTGTGGGATGGCCATCGCAGGTTGAAAATGGGGGGATATCTTGAACTACTTTGGAACAACCTCCAATTATAGAAAGCTTGCCTACCCTTACAAATTGATGGATCGCCACTAAACCTCCAACCACTGCTCTATCCTCAATAGTTACATGTCCTGCCAAAGTTCCATTATTAGCAATCACACAATTATTGCCTACTACACAATCATGCGCCACATGTGAGTAAGCCATAAAGAGGTTATTGTTTCCTACGACAGTTCTTCCACCTTCTCCTGTTCCTGGATTAAATGTGCAGTATTCCCGAATTATATTATTATCCCCTATCTCTAAAAAAGTTTCTTCACCTTTATACTTTAAATCTTGAGGAATACTTCCTATAACCGCACCCGTAAATATTTTGCAGTTCTTTCCAATAGTAGTATTACCTTCAATCACACAGAAAGAACCAACTTTGGTACCATCTCCGATCTTTACATTATCACCGATAATACTATAAGGCCCTACATCTACATCACGACCTAAATAAGCTTTTTTTGAAACGATGGCTTGAGGATGGATATTCATATTTTAGCCTTCTACTAAAGCAAACATAAGTTCTGCTTCTGCGACTAATTTTCCTTCTACATAGGCACATGCTTTTACCGCTCCGGTTTTAGATTTTAATTTAGTTGTTTCTACCTCCAAAACTAACTCATCTCCAGGCAAAACTGTCTTTCTGAATTTCACATTATTACAAGCCAAAAAATAGGCAAGCTTTCCTCTATTTTCTGGTAAAGAAAGCATCATCACCCCTCCCACCTGAGCCATTGCTTCGATGATTAATACTCCAGGCATAATAGGTCTGCCAGGGAAATGCCCTTTGAAGAAATAATCTTCTTCACTTAAATACTTTACCCCTAAAGCGTACTTTCCTTTCTCCAATTTTAAAATTTTGTCCACAAAGAGAAAAGGTTCCCGATGGGGAAGTATCTTCTTAATTTCTTCTTGATCTAACTGGGTATCTTTAAAAGATATATCTTTCGCTACCACACCTGCTAAACCGTATCTATCTTTTTGGGTTTTTATTTTTTGCAGAAGTTTTATATTTAAACTATGACCACTGCGTAAACCCAGAAAATGTCCCTTTATCTGCATACCCAAAAGAGAAATATCTCCAATGAGATCTAAAATTTTGTGTCTTACAAACTCATCATCAAAACGTAATTTATTATTGATAACCCCAGTTTTACCTATTACTAAAGTATTAGAATAATCTGCACCCTTTCCTAAACCCATCTTTAAGAGAGAATCTACTTCTTCTTCTAAACAGAAAGTCCTTGCAGGTAAAATCTCCTTCTCAAAATTATCTCGATTGAATTCCAATTCTAAAAATTGAGTTTTAATCTGAGGATGATTATAATCTAAAATATAGCTTATTTTAAAATCTTGGGATGGAAAAACTAACAATTTTGCCTTCTGCTCTTCTACAACTATAGGTTCTTTTATCAAACAGTACTGTTTGTTTTGGCTCTGCTCTTCTATACCTGCTTTAGAAAACACCTCATAAAATATAGTTCCACTCCCATCCCCTATAGGTAGCTCATCCCCATTGATTTCTATATATAAGTTATCTATACCTAAAGCGTATAAAACAGCCATAAGATGCTCAACTGTATGGACCTTTACTTCTTCATTACCAATAGATGTATGTCTTAAACTTAAAGAAGAAAGAATCACTGAATCTAAATCTGCTTTTATTGAAGGTTTTTTTTCTAAATCTGTACGAATAAAAAATATCCCTGTATTTTCTGGGGCAGGTTTAAATCTAAGGCTTATTTTATTCCCCGTATAGAGTCCTTTCCCCTCTAAATAGGCATCTTTTTTTATCGTTCTTTGTTTCTCCATATTTTTAATGACTCAACTTCTTTTCCAAATCTTCTATCTTTTTCTTCAATTCCTCTACTGTTTTATAAAGTTTAGGTAATCTCTGGACACAGGCATTTAAACGTTTAGCTAAAGCAAATGGTTTTGCAGGATAACCCCAAACTTGAGTATTAGCAGGTATAGATTTACTTACTCCTGATTGAGCTGCCACTACCACATTGTCACCTATCTGGATATGACCTACAACTCCCACTTGACCTGCCAATACTACATTATTTCCTATGGTTGTGCTTCCTGAGATTCCTACTTGAGCTACAATAAGACAGTTCTCTCCCAATATTACATTATGAGCGATCTGAACAAGGTTATCTATTTTTGTTCCCTTTCCAATTACTGTTTTCTCAAATCTTGCCCTATCTATAGTCACATTTGCACCGATCTCTACATCATCGCCGATCTCTACAATCCCCACTTGAGGAATCTTATGGTGTTTACCATCTACAGTAACAAAACCAAATCCATCAGAGCCGATCACCGCCCCACTATGGATGATAACCCTATTGCCAATGATTGTTCCTTCTCTTATAGAAACATGGGGATAGATAAGCGAGTCTTTTCCTATTTTAGAATTATATCCGATAAAACAAGCTGGATATATAGTTGTTCCATCACCGATAGATACATCATCCTCTATCACTGTATATGCACCAACAGAAACATCCTTTCCCAAAAAGACATTTTTCCCTAAAATAGCGGTGGGATGGATCCCTTTTTGTCTGATAGTTGGAGGGCTAAAAATAGAAATAAGCTTTGCGAATGCTAAAGAAGGATTTTGGGTTTGGATAAGATTTTTAGAAGTGGACTTTACCTCAAAAGAGGTAATAATTGCTGATGCTTCTGTTTCTTCCAAAAGATGAGCATAACGAGGATTGGCTAAAAAAGTGATATCACCTGGCTTTGCCTCTTTTATATTAGAAAAACCTGTAATAATAACATCTTCATCGCCTACAACCTTACCCTCGATGAGTTCAGCGATCTCTTTTAAAGTTTTATTCATTTTTTAAAAAGATTATTTTTGGGCAGGATACTTCTTCTGTAAAATGTTTAAGACTTTATCAGTGATATCTAAGGACTTATCCTGATATACCAAAACACGGTCGTTAAAAACTAAAGTGTAGCCTTCTTTACTTGCATACTCAGAGATAGCAGCTTCAATGTCTTTTAAAATCTCTTTCATCTTTTCATCCCTTTCACGACGCAGATCCTGAGTATTCTTAAGATCGAAATCTTGTAAACTCTTTATCTTCTGATCAAGATCTTGCTTTTTTGATTCTTTCTCTTTATCAGATAAGAGATTGAGGCTGTCCTGCATCTGTTTTATATCTTTTACTCTCTTCTCCCTCTCTAACTCATAAACTTTCTGTCTCTCTTCTAAAATCTTGTCATACTCTTTAGTTTTATTATACTCATCGAAGAGTTTACTTAAATCTACATAACCTAACTTCTCCGCTGCCAAACCTTTGTTGATTGAAAGAATTAAAAAAATAAAAATAAAAAAAACTTTCAAAAGCTTACCCATAATTTCTCCTTTCTTAAAATCCATAACCATAACCTACGCTAAAATGAAATCTACCGCTAGATTTTTTATCCTTTCCTGGATCTTTATTTAAAGGGATGCCGTAGTCTAAACTTATCGGTCCTAAAGGTGTCTTAAGCCTTAAACCGAAACCAAATGAAGACTTAAATCCACCGCTTCCTAAATCCGAAAGTTCTTTCCAAACATTTCCTGTATCAAAAAATCCTGCTACCCTTAAGAAATCAAATAAAGGATAGGTATATTCTATATTTCCTACCAACAGCGAATTCCCTCCTAAAGGATCTTTAGTTACACTATCGTAAGGACCGATTGTTCTTTCTTCATAACCTCTAACTGTATAAGCACCTCCAGCAAAGAATCTCTCGTATATCGGTAAGTCTTCAGAATCACCGTATGCATCCGCTAAACCCAAACGCAGACGAAATTCTAAAACTGAATCTTTCCATAACGGGAAATATTTTGAAGCACGGCTAAAAAATTTAAAGAAATCTTTATCTCCTCCTAAAAAACTTCCTGCAACCTCTGCTGAACCCACTAAAAGATAACCTTGCGTGGGTAAAAAGCGATTATCCCTTCTATCTTGAGTTA
>JAMWCN010000032.1 GCA_023819505.1 Candidatus Omnitrophota bacterium
TAATTAAAGAATTAGAGTTAAATCACATTGATTACGAGATAGTTTTAGTAAACGATAATTCTACAGATAAAACTCTCCAAATTTTAGAAGAACTTTCTTTAAAATATAGTAATTTAAAAGTAGTTCACTCAAAGTATCCGCGTGGTTTTGGTAGGGCGATAAAGCAAGGTTTAGATTATATCTCTGCGGATGCGGTAGTTATCTTTATGGGAGACGGCTCCGATGATCCAAAAGATGTTGTAAGATACTATGAAAAACTTAAAGAGGGATATCCCTGTGTCTTTGGTTCGCGCTTTATGCGTGGAGCAAAAATAAGAGGTTATCCCTTCCTTAAACTCATCTTTAATCGTTTAGGCAACAAACTGATTCAATTACTTTTCCTCATCCCTTACAATGATATCTCCAATGCCTTTAAAGCATATCGTAGAGAGGTAATTGAAGCAATTCAACCTTTGGTTTCACAATATTTTAATATTACGGTAGAGATTCCTTTGAAGGCAATTATAAGGGGGTTTTCTTATGCGGTTATACCGATCAACTGGTATGGTAGAGAAAGTGGAGTAAGTAAATACCATATAAGAGAGCTGATGCGCAAATACTTTTTTTCCATTCTTTATGTATGGCTGGAGAAAATCTTGCTTAAAGAGGAGTTAGAATTTAGGAGCAAATCATAAGATGAATAGATTAAAAGTTATTATTATTCTTTCAGCTATAATTACCTTAGGTTTTGTTTTGCGTACATATAACTTAGATTTTCCTACTATTGGTTATCACAATATGAAGGAAAATGAATACTTGAGTATGGCAGAACAGATGCTTAAATCTTTTGATTTTATATCCCGCAGGATATATTTTTATAATGCCTTTGAGCCAGAACCAAAGATGAGGTTATATCCTCAACCACCTTTGATCTCCTATCAGATAATTTTGGCTTGGAAGTTATTGGGAGAGAATCTCTGGTCAGCGCGCCTATTTAATGTAATATTTGGAATTTTAAGTATTATAATAATTTATCTAATAGGTGTTATTTTATTTAAAAGTAAAAAATCTGCCATTTTATCGGCATTACTTATGGCAATTATACCTCTGGCGGTATTTTTCTCTCGGAACCTTCAACCGGAAAGTCCTGCTTTTTTCTTTATGCTTTTAGGGAATTTTTTATATCTTAAATATATAATCTCTTTAAATCCGAGGTATCTTTTCTGGGGAGGAGTGGCATTTTCTTTGAGTTGGCTTTATAAATTTAGTTTTTTATTTGGCATCTTTCCTTTTCTTTTTTGTTTTCCCTTAAGAACCATTCTAAAAGAAAAAAAACAATTTTTTAATATGATCTTAGTCTCCTCTCTGTCTTTTATAATTATCCCCCTGACAGTTGTTTATTTAAAATATATAGGCCAATGGGAATTTCAGGTGTTAAATCGGGTAAGACTCTTTGAGATATTTACTATCGATTACTGGATGAAGTACGGAAGGGTGATTCAGGGGTATCTGGTAGGAGAGAATTTTGGTTTGATTTTTTTAGGTCTAACTATTATAGGAATTTTAGTTGCTTTTAATAAGAAAAAAGGTCTACTTAATCGTTTTATTATTGGTTGGACCTTCACAGTTATTCCTTACAGCATGGTTTTTTCTGATTATATAAATCAGCATAACTATTATCAGATGCCTTTTTTAGGTTTGGTCTGTATCGCAGTTGCTTATGCAGTTGATTCTATCTCCAAAGCTATAAAGAAATTTTTAAAGTATGATTTTTTTGTATATATAAGTTGCGTGGTTTTGCTCATCTCCATCCCTTTTATTAAAGATTCTTTAATGAGGATGTTTGGCACCGTATTTTTAGGCCAGGATGTGGCAGGAGAGTCTTTAAAGGAATTTACAAATGATAATGAACGCGTATTTCTATTGACACATCATCAGGGTTGGGCAATCTCTCGTTATGCCCAAAGATATATGGGATGGACAGATGATTCAGAAGAATTCAAAAGGAAAGAAGCTCAATGGAGGATAAGGTATATATGTGTTTATCCTGCAGAATTTATTCACCTGTTAGAAAGGAATAATCCTGGTCTTTTTAATTATATCAAAAATAATTATCATTTTAAAGAGATTGGACTTACACGGGAGCCTGAACAGATATACTATCTTATTTTAGAAAAAGGTGCCTCTGGTAATCCGGATGATTTTTTAAAGAAATTCTCTGGTAAATTAACTTTGAGAAATACCTACAGGATTTTTGCCCGCTATATTTTCTTTTATTCTCTTAGAGCAGAATAACAATGTTGAAGTTTCCTTTTATCTCTATTGTTATTCCGGTTAAGAACGATGCAGAGATACTAAAAAAGTGTCTTAATTCTTTAATTGAGTTAGATTATCCTAAAGATTCCTTAGAGATAATTGTTGCAGATGGAAACTCTTCTGATAATACCAGAAAATTAGCTGAGAGTTTTGGTGCAAAGGTAGTTTTGAATGAGAAAGAGGTAGTGGTATCAGGAAGGAATGTAGGTTTTAAAGTAAGTAGAGGCGATTTCATTGCTTTTACGGATGCAGATTGTATTTTTGATAAGAGATGGCTTAAGAATGCCCTGAAATATTTTAAGATCTCTGGGGTAGGTGGCGTAGGAGGTCCTACATTTCTTCCGAAAGAATCTACTAATTTTGAGAAGGCAGTGGATCTTATTTTTTCTCTAACAGAAAGTTTTTCTGCTACAGCACACCGAAAAAAAGTTTTATCCTTTAAGGAGGTAAATGATATCCCTGGCTGTAATGCTATATATAAAAGAGAAGCTTTAGAAAAAGTAATGCCTGTAGAGGAGATCTTCTTAACTGCTGAAGATGTCTGGATGAATTACTGTATAAAGCGGTATGGCTTTAAACTGATTATGGCTGAAGATGTCTATATTTGGCATCATCGCAGAAGTTCTCCTAAAAGATTTTTACATCAAATATACCGTTTTTCTGTGGGAAGACTTCAGGTAGGTAAAAGAAACTTTAATTTATTACATCCCCTACATATAATTTTAGGCTTAGGGCTTCCAATTTTTTTATTTATTTTTTTTTATTTTTTAATTTTATTTTTTATTTCTATTTTCTTTTTAAAGATAAGGTCCATATCTTCCTTATTAAATTTTTTATTAGCCAGTACTCTTTTTTTATTTGGGTGGTCAGCTGGATTCTGGCGCGAGCTTCTTTTACCTTTAAGAGATATAAAAGGTAAATAGATGAAGATTACTTTTTTAATTCCTCCAGTTTTAGATAAAACACAAGATGTAGATAGATGTTTTGGTTGCAACTATGCAGTTTATTTTTTACCACTTTTACCAGTTCTCTACTGCGCAACTATATTAAAGGATAGATATACTGTAAACATAATTGATTTCGCCGCTCAGAGGAAAAAGGAAGCAGATTTTATTAGATTCATAGATGAAGATGATTCAAAAATATATGTATTTTATTCAGTATTTTTAAGTCAAAATACAGATTTAAAAGCAAGGGAACTTATTCGAGAGAGGAAAAAAGATATATTTTTTATATTCAGTGGTCCTCAGGCAACTTATGCTCCAGAGGTTTTTTTAGATAAAGAAGATACCTTTGCAGTAAGAGGAGAGCCTGATTTTATTTTAAAGGAACTGATAGATTCGCTTTTAGGAAAGCAGGATTTAGAAAATATAGCAGGTATCTCCTATAGAAAGGATAATTTAATTGTTCAAAATCCATCAGCACCTTTAATTATGGATTTGGACAGCATCCCTATTCCTGATCGCAGACTTTTAGATCATAGATTTTATTTTAATCCTAAATTAAAAAAGATGCCCCATACAGCAATGCTTACTTCACGCGGTTGTTTTGGACAATGCACTTTTTGCGTGCCTAACTCTTTATCCTATGCTCGGGAATTGGAATATAAAAAATACTATTGTAGGAAACCGCCTCCTCGACTTCATTCTCCTGAAAGGGTGATCGAAGAATTTAAAAATATTAAAGGTTTGGGTTTTAGATCCATCTCTATAATCGATGATGAGTTTTTATGGGACGAAGAAAGAACATTTAAGATATGCAAGGGTATAAAAGATTTAAAACTTGAATGGTCCTGTTTAGCTAGACCAGATATGATTACAGAAAATTCTGCAAGATGGATGAAAGAATCTGGCTGTCATTATGTAGATTTAGGAACAGAATCTTTTAATAGTGAGATACTAAAAGATATAAAGAAAGAGATGACTCCAGAAGATACAAAAAGAGCTGTTTATTTTTTAAAGAAGTATAAAATTGAAGTGGAGATAAATATTATTTTGGGTGCAACAGATAAAGAGACATCTTCCACTATAAAAGAGACTTTAAAAGAATTAAAAAAATTAAATGTGGATTATGTTTTATTCAGTATCGCTAATCCCTTTCCAGGAACAGAATTCTATGAAACTGCCAAACAAAATAGATGGCTTTTTTACGGTGATTATGTTCCAGTAGATTCTGCAAAGAATTCTATAATCTCTTATCCACATTTATCTAAAGAGGATTTAGAACGGTTTATTAAGTATGCTTACATAAGTTATTATTTAAATCCCCATTTTTTATTAAAAAAGTTGTTTAGCATAAGAGATGTAAAAGACTTCTTTAACAAATTTCTTACTTGGATAAGGTTCTTTTATAAAAATTTTTTAAGAAGATAAATTTTATGTCAATTAATTTAATAAAAAATTTATATTACAGTAAATTCATCAGTACAATTTTGCACAATTCTCTGTATTGGTTAAGAAAGGAACTAAAAGATTGTTATAGTGTTTTAGATTTAGGTTGTGGTTATAATTCTTTGCTTAAATACCAAAGACTTAAATTTTCTGTAGGGGTAGATTATTTTATGCCTTATCTTTTGGAAAGTAAAAATAAATCTATACACAATTTTTATATAAGAGCAGATGTAAAGAGTGTAGAATTTAGGCCTTCTTCTTTTGATGCAGTCTTACTTTTAAATGTTTTGGAACATCTTAAGAAGGAGGAAGCACTAAAAGTATTAGAAAAAGCCTTTAGAATTGCTAAAAGAAAGGTAATTCTAATTACTCCTAACGGTTATCTTAAACAGGTATCTAGTAAAGAAAATCCCTTACAGGAACACCAATCCGGTTGGCAGGTGAAAGAACTTCTAAATTTAGGATTTAAACCATATGGATTGGCAGGTTTTAAATTTTTTAGAAAAGATATCCATTATGAGGATCGAACTCAATATATAAAAATGGCTACCTCTACAATGAGATTTAAGCCGGCTCTCTTTTGGCTTTTATTTGCTGAAGCCACTCAGATAATTGCTTGGCTTTTCCCTCAATATACCTTTGAGGTATTTTATGTAAAAAATAAATATGCTTAATTATGGAAAATTTAGATAAAATATATAAGAGAAGATTTTCTGAAGAGGAAATCGTTTTTAAAAGAAAGATGTATGAATTACTTTATAAGGATTTTCTTCAAAAGTATATATCTACCGATGCAGTTGTTTTGGACTTAGGAGCGGGTTACTGCAGTTTTATAAATAATATTAAAGCCAAAAGAAAGATTGCGGTTGATTTAAATCCGGATGTTAGAAAATTTGCTGACAGTAATGTTGAGGTGATAATAGGTTCTTCTGTTGATATGCATCAAATTGATAGTGAATCCATTGATGTAGTTTTTACTAGCAATTTCCTTGAACATCTAAGTAAAGAAGATATAGTTAAAACTCTCAAAGAAGTTTATCGGGTTCTAAAAAAAGGAGGTAAGTTTTTGATAATTCAACCTAATATAAGATACTGTTATAGAGATTATTGGCAATTTTTCGACCATATCAGTCCTTTAGATGATAGGAGTTTAGTTGAAATTTTAGAAACAAATGGTTTCAAGATTTTTGAATGTCGTCCTAAATTCTTACCCTATACCATAAAGAGTAAATTGCCAAAATCTTTATTCTTTTTAAGACTCTATTTAAGAGTTCCTCTCCTTCAAAAGATATTTGGAGCCCAGGCATTTATCTATTCAGAAAAATAATTTTATCTTTAATCAACATTTTATTTTTTTTATTGACAAATCTTAATATATATGATATAAACAATACCTATCATAATTATGATAAATTCTAATAACTTAAATAAAAGATGGCAAAGGTAAAAAAGCTAAATCAAAAAGAAAAAACCATCTCAGCCAAAGATATCGTAAATAGATATAACATTTCCTACCAATCTGTAAATCATTATACAGATCTTGGGCTACTTCCAGTTTCTTTTAAAATAAGAAACATAAGATTCTATGATAGGGCAGTTGTAGAAAAGAGATTAAAGAAGATAAGAGAACTGATGAAAGAGGGATACTCGTTAAGATTGATCCGTAAGAGATTAATTGGCATTTAATATGAACAAAAGTTATTTTAAAATAATAACTTATTAAAATGATAAAGAGTTTATTAATTAAGGCTTTTATAACTAAAGCCCAACCAAAAGAAAGGTTGGGTTTTTTTATTAATTATTTTAGGCGCAAAAGATGAGTTATTTCAAGGTGTTAGGATTTTTAAAAGAACCTTTTTCTACCAGCCCAGATCCGGAGTTTTTTTATTTATCTAAGGAACACCAGACAGCCTTAACTAATATTCTTATTGAGATAAGACTGAAAAGAGGCCTTTCTGTAATCTTAGGAGATGTGGGAACAGGAAAGACTACCCTTTCCAGGAAGTTAGTTCAAGAGCTAAAACAGAGAGAGGACCTTATCTTTCATATTATTTTGGACCCCTCTTTTGAAAATGAGGAGTTATTTTTGACTTATCTGGTAAGAAATTTTGAGATAGAACTAACCTCTCACTTAAAAGTAACGATTTTAGATTTAAGAGAGGCGATAGAAAGATTCCTATTTCAAAAAGGAGTAGCTGAAAATAAAACCATAACTTTGATTATTGATGAAGCTCAGAAACTCAGCGATTCTAGTTTGGAGATTTTAAGGGTGCTTTTAAATTATGAAACTAATGAATATAAACTTTTACAGCTTGTACTCTTGGGGCAACTGGAACTTTATTCCCGTATCATTAACATCCCCAATTTCTTTGACCGTATAAGTTTTAAGTATGTTTTAAATCCATTGGATTTCAATGAGACAAAAGAAATGATTGAATTTAGAATTAAACAGGCAGGCTATACAGCAAATATACAACTCTTTTTAGATGATGCGATAAAAGAGATCTATGAATACTCCAAAGGTTATCCCAGAAAGATAACAATGCTCTGCCATCAGGCATTAAAAAATTTAGTTTTAAAAAATAAGTTTGTAGTAGATAGAGAACTTATCCGTGAAATTATCGATTTGGAATTAAAAGCGGGTTGGTTAAGGAAGGAATCAGGTACTTTTAAAAATAACTTTTAATAATGAAGAGAAATTTTATAATTATAATTATTTTATTTTTTATATTGTTAAGTTCTATATATCAAGCCCTTATGTTTCAGAATTTATTCCAGAAGTATGTTAAACTTAAGGAGTATAAGGATAGCTTAGAGTCGTATAATGATCAGCTTCAAAAGACATTAGCTAATTTAAAAGAAGAGATTGAAGAACTTAAGAAAATAATTTTAGTGGAGAATACTTTAAAAAATATAGAAAAAAAGAATACAGATAACCCAGCAAAAACATACCAAATTATCTGGCAAAAGAAAAATTCTGGAGATAATCCCACCGGTAATTCCGATATCGCAGAGAAAAGTTTTTTAAAAATTAAAGATTATATAAATAAAAAGGAAGAGGAAATTGGCATTTTAAAAGAGAATCTAAATAAAGCAAATAAACTCATCGAGCTTAAAGAGAACGAATTGTCAAAATTAAGGGATGAAAATAGTTCTTTGTCAGAAAATTTGGATTCTATTTTGAAAGAAAATGAGGCTTTAAGGTTGAATTTAGAGTCAAAGATTAACAGTCTTAAGTTAGAGATTGCTGAGAAACAAGCCCAATTAGATAAGTTTAACCAAGAAAGGCAGAATTTAGAAACTCAAATTAGAGAACTGAATATAAAATTATCTAATTTTATAGATATGGAAAATCAACTTAAAAAAGCAAAAGAAGATTTGGCAAAACAGAAAGAAGAAAATGTCGAACTTTATAAAAATATCAATGATTTAAATAATACAATTAAAAAGTTCCAAGAGGAAAATGAAAATTTAAATGAAAAATTAAAAGAAGCTCAAGAAAAAGTTTCCTCTTACAATATAGATAGGATTGATTTTTCAGATAAGCTAAAAAAATTAGAAGATGAAAAGAATCAGCTTTTAATTAAAATTAACTCTTTAGAATCTCAGATTCAACGATTAAGTGAATTAAAAGCATCTGCAGAATCCGAACTTAACAGTCTCAAGATTAAATCTAAAATGGATGAAGAAAAAATTAAAGAGTTGAATAAAAAATTAGAGGAATTTGGAGTAGGAGATGAGCATACTAAATCTTTAATAGTTAAATTGAATGATTTATTGAAAGAAAAGGATGAAGAGATATCGCGATTAAAGAGTGAGCTTGCTCAACCAAAAGCATTTCCTCAAGAAGAATTAGGCGAAATCAAAGAAAAGTTTGATTCACTTTATAAGGAATTCTCTGAGTTTTTAAAGAGAGTAGAGTTATTAACCTGGGATGAGGTAATTGATAAGGAGGAGTTAAGGGGGATGGTAAAGAAGGTAGAATCCAATCTTAAAAATATCACCGCTACTTTTTATAAAGAAGAGGAGGGTTTTTAGAAGTGCCGGATAGTAGAACACCTAGTCCGGAAAAGGAACTGTTAAAACTAATTGAGGAATCAAAAATAGAGCCAGCTAATATTAAAAAAACTACATTTATCCGTCAAAGTAGAGGAATTTTTTCCTTTGGCGCCTGGAAGGGAAGGTTTTTATTTTTAAAAGAAAGATTATTTAAAAGAAGAGCCATCTCTGTTTACGAATATGACTTAAGATGGTTAAATAGAATTTTAGAGTTTTCTATTTTGATTTTGGCTTTTTATTTGGTAAGTAGTATTTTTTCTTCAATAAATAATCTTAAAAAAGTTCCTTCTTTAACTTATAGATCTAGGACAGATAAACCAATAATAGACTTTTTAGAAAAATCATTATTGAAGAAATCTGTTGAATCATATTTAGAGAAGGTTTCTCAGCGTGATATATTTAATATAGTAGTAGAAAAAACAAAACCTTCAACTTCTCCAAAACCAACAACTGAGTCAACTTTGGAGGCATTGAACAATTTAAAACTGGTAGGGATTTCCTGGTCAGAGAATCCTGATGCGATGATCGAAGATACTAAAGCGATGAGAACATTTTTTGTAAAAAGAGGACAGATGTTAGGGGATTTTAAAATAAAAGCAATCTATAAAGATAGGGTTATTTTAAGTTACGGAGAGCAAGAATTTGAATTAAAATGAAAAGGTATCTATTACTTATAACAGGAATAGTTTTTATACTTTTATCTTTTTTAATGGCAGAAGAAAGATCACCTGCTTTTATTATGCCTGAGTTAAAAGACGAAGCTAATCCGGAGTCGATAGAAGAAAAAAGGATGTCTTTGGATCTACGTAATATCGATATAATAGATGCCTTGAAATTTTTATCGGTAAGAGCAGGACTTAACATCGTTCCTACTAAAAATGTCTCTGGCAGAATTTCTCTAACTGTAGAAAATGTTCCAGTAAAGGATGTATTTGATATAATGCTACGCTCCAACAACCTTGCTTATGTAAAACAGGGTGAGATCTATAATGTAATGACAGAACAAGAGTATAAATTAATGTATGGAAAGAATTTTTCTGATATGCGCCAGGTTAAAGTCTTCAGATTAAAGTACGCAATTCCTGAGCAGGCATTTAATCTTTTAGATGCAGTAAAAAGTGAGGTGGGAAGACTTTTGGTTGAGCCAGAATCAGGAACTGTGCTTTTAATGGATATCCCTGAAAAGATTGCAGAAGCTCAGAAGGCATTAGCGGCATTAGAGGAGAAATCAATTGTGAAGGTTTTTAATCTAAAATATGCAAAGGCAAAGGATGTAGAGGAGCAACTCAAAAGCCAACTGGACTTAAAGAAAGTAGGTACAATTAAGGCAGATGAAAGAAGTAATCAGCTGATTGTGCAGACATTTCCTGAGCGGATGAAGAATATTGAAGAGTTAATCAAGGCATTGGATCAAAAAACAAAAGAGGTAATGATAGATACCAAGATCGTTAAAATTCAACTTTCTAACCAATTAGATACAGGTATAGAGTGGGAGGGTTTATTTAAGATTGCCCAGAGATATGGAACTGCTTATTTGGGTTCTTATCCTTTTAGTAGTGTGCAATCTACAACTGCAAGTTGGCGCTCAAGAGAACAAGTTCTTTCCGATATGGCTGGCTCTATTGGAAGTTATCCTTTCAGTGGTACCACTACCAGTCAGGTGGGAACAAAGATATCTCCTGGAGAGAAATTGCATATTGGAATCATCAGTGGTAAAAAAGATTTCGATGCAGTGATAAAATATTTAGAGACTTTTGGAAAAACTAAAATTTTATCCAATCCTGCTTTAACTGTAATAAATAATCAGGAGGCAATTTTACATGTAGGTGAAAGAAGAGCCTATGTTACCACTACCACTACTACTGGTACCGCTACTACTACTGTATCTGAAGAGGTAACCTATGTAGATATAGGAATAAAGTTATCTATCATTCCCATGATTAATGAGGAAGGCTATGTTACGATGAAGATAAAACCAGAGATAAGCTCAGTGATTGGGACGATTACTTCCTCCTCCGGTAATATCATCCCTATAATTGATACCTCTGCTGTAGAGACAACAGTTATGGCTAAAGATGGAGCAACGATTATTTTGGGTGGTTTGGGGAAGGAAGAAAAGACAGATACATCCGAAGGTATCCCTATTTTAAATAGGATACCGCTGTTGGGATTTTTCTTTCAAAATCGCACACAGAAGACCATCCGTTCAGAGCTTCTAGTTATGCTTACTCCAATTATCATCGAAGGAGATAAACTTATTACCCCTAAAGATAAGGAGAAAGAGTTATTTGATATAAAAGCTCCAAAGGAATTTGATGTATTTCAAACTATAGATAGTCTTAAAGGTCAAGGTATATTGATGGGTGTATCTCAAAAAGGAATAGAGATAAAAAATTTTAAGGATTATAATGAAGTAATTAAAGAAGAAGATCAAACTAAAGAGAGAGAATCCAAATCTATTTTAGCAAAGAAGGAATCTTTAAATTTAGAGATAAAAGATTTAAAAAAAGAAGCTGTTATTCAAAAGATAAAAGAAACGCTGATAAGTGAATCTGAAGAAGATGAAGTTTTACCTAAAGATTTCCGTAGATACGATGAAAAATAAAAGAACCTATTTTATTTTTTTGATAATTTTATTCTTTAATTTATATTTAGGATTTGCACAAGATATAGAAAAAGAAATAGATTTTCTTACCAAAGATTATCAAACTTTAAAGGAAGAACTAAAACTTAACCGAGATGCCTATCAGAAATTAAAAGAGGAATATTCTAAGTTATTGAAGGATTACGAAGAAAAATTAATTTATCTAGAGAGTCAAAGACAATCTCTGCTTAATGATAAAATTCAATTACAGGATCAAATTACTGATCTAAAGACCAGACTTACCATTTTTGCCCAGGAAAAAACTAACCTTGAAAAGGAAAGAACCACCCTTTTAGATAAGATAAAACAGCTGGAAAGCTCCCTAAATGAATCCCAAAAAGATAACGAAAACTTACTTAGCCAA
>JAMWCN010000033.1 GCA_023819505.1 Candidatus Omnitrophota bacterium
TGATGTTTAGTAACCACTGAACCTGCTCCTGTAGTAGCAAATCTACCTATTTTTACAGGCGCTATTAATACCGTATCTGAACCGATGAATGCTTTATCCTTTATAACTGTTCTATTTTTCTTCTTACCATCGTAATTAGCAGTAACTGTACCTGCCCCAATATTTACCTCTTTACCGATCAAGGCATCACCGAGATAACTGAAATGTTTAGCTAAACTCTTCTTTCCTATCTTCGAGCGTACCACTTCTACAAAATTTCCCAAAACTACATTATCTTTTAATCTTGTTCCCTCTCTTAAATGTAAGAAAGGACCTAAAGAACAATTCCTACCAATTTTAACATCATTCTCGATAACTGTAAAGGGATAAATAATTGTTCCTTCTCCAATAGAAACATTATAATTAATAAATATATTCTGGGGGTCAACTAATCTTACTCCTTTAGCAACTAAATCCTGATGGATTCTCATCTGCATAATGCGATTGGCTTTAGCTAAATCTAAATAGGTATTAATACCTAAGGCTTGCTCGATATCAGTTAACTTTACTGTCTCTATAACAGCTTTATTCTTATACAGTAGTTCTATCGCCTTGGTAAGATAATATTCATTTTTACTTTTATCCTTTTTAATATAATCTAATACAGAAAAAAGTTTTTCTTTCTCAAAACAACTTGCTCCTAAATTGATCTCCTTTATGCTTTTTTGAAACTCATCTAATTCTGATTCTTCTATAATTTTACAGATATTTCCCTGTCCATCACGCAGGATTCTTCCATAACCTGAAGGGTCTCTAACCTTAGCGGACAAGAGAGTAACATCCGGTTTATTCTGAAGATGATGCTCAATTAAATTTTTAATTGTTTCTTTTTTAAATAAAGGATGATCCCCATAAAGGATAAGAAGCGTTCCTTTAAAGCCTTTCAGTAAATTGCCTGCTGTTTTTACCGCATCTGCAGTGCCTAAAAGTTCTTTTTGAATAACTACTTCTATCTTCTGTTTAAGTGCTTTTTTTACTAAATCTGCTTTATAACCTAAAACCAAAAGCTTTCTTTTTATCTTTAAATCATTTACCAGCTCCAAAACATACTCTAACATAGCTCTTCCACATATGGGCTGTAGAACTTTAGGAATCTCGGAATGCATCCTCTCGCCTTTACCTGCTGCCAAAATTATAGCGATCAGTTCTTTATTCATCTTTTATCTATATCTTCTGCCCGGTCTGGACTCGAACCAGAACAGCGAGACCCAAATTCTCGTGTGCTACCAATTACACTACCGGGCATATATTAAAATCAAATAATTTTAAAGTGTAGTTTGACCAGAGGTCCGACTACTTCTTTCTTTCTCATATGCCTCTAAGACCCTTTTTTGCAGATATTCACGGAAAGATTGTGTTATAGGGTGAGCTATATCTTTATGTTCCATCTGTGAATTTATACCTTTTGCGCCAAAAGGTCTTTGAGGTAGAGGTAATTGTGTTGCACATTGACTGCAGTACTTTGCTCTTGATTCATTTTTAAATCCACACTTTGGACAAGGATACTTTATCCTTCTTGAAGGCATAGCGATGAATAAACCGCTTTGACCTTCAATCACCTTTATATTCCTTACCACAAAGGCATTATCAAAAGTAACTGTTGCATATGCCTTTAGTTTCTTATCTGGGGATTCCTTTAGAAATATTCTTACCTCAGTAATTTCCATGATAACTTGCCTCCTTGCTACAATAATATTAGATTGTTCTCACCAAAAGCACTTTAAAATCCCTTTGATTCTTTAGCTGTTCACATAGCTTTTCCCCCTCCTTTCTTGAAGAAACAAAACCAAACATTGCCGGACCGCTTCCGGACAAAAGGATTTTTTTAAATCCTAATTTATTCAATTTATCCTTTATCCTTTTAAGTAAAGGATAATAATTAAAGGAAACAGGCTCTAAATGATTAAACAGATTTTCTTCTAATAGAGTAATATTTTTTTGCTTTAAGCCTTGAAGAATTATTTTAACATTGTCTTTTTTATTTGTCAATTGAGGACTATTTGATTTATCCAATCTTTTATAAATAAAAGAGGTAGGAATCCTAAATTTAGGCAAAATTAAGATATGCCAAAATTTACTCTTTATAAAAAACGGCTTTATATTATCACCTCTGTTTCTTCCTATAGCGAAAGGACAATTATACAAAAAAAAGGATACATCTGCTCCTAATCTTTTGGCATAAGAAAGGAGGTCCTTAAATTTTAAATTTAAATTCCAAATTCTATTCAGAGCCAAAAGTGTAACTGCGCAATCTGAGGAACCTCCACCTAGACCACTAGCTAAAGGGATGGATTTCTTAATCTCTACATCTAATCCATAATTTATATTTAAATCCTTCCTTAATAAATTTATCGCTTTATATACAAGATTTCTTTTACCTGAAAGTTCATTTATATTGGTTTTAATAGTAATATTTGAATCTTTTCTCTTTTTAAATATCAGCTCATCGTATAAATTTATCCTCTCAAAGATAGTGATAAGATCATGGTAGTTATCTTTTCTTTTCTTTAAGATCTTTAGGTAAAGATTTAACTTAGCGTAGGCTTTAATTAGAAGGGAATTCACTTTAAAATCTCAAGTACAGCTTTCTCAATATCCTCTTTAGTCAAATTATATTCTTTCAATAACTCTTCGGGTTCTCCGGATTGACCAAATCTATTCCTTATCCCTACACGCACAACTTTTATAGGAAGCTTCTCAGAGACTAATTCATCTACCGCCGAAGCTAAACCTCCAATTACACTGTGTTCTTCGCAGACAACAATACCTTTTGTCTTTTTAGCTGAATCTATAATTAATTCTTCATCTAAAGGTCTTAATGTAGCCATATTGATTACTCTTACTTGGATATTTCTATCAACTAAGGATTTAGCTGCCTGTAAAGATTCATAAACCATTAAACCACAGGCGATCACAGTAACATCTTCCCCCTCTTTTAAGAGCTGACCTTTGCCAAAAACAAATTTTGGTTTATTCTCCACTGTGGGTACTTTTGCTCTTCCTAAACGGATATAGAAGGGGCCTTCTATTTCAGCAGCTACTCTTACTGCTTCTGCTGTTTGAGGACCATCACAGGGAACAATAATATTCATATTTGGGATAGCACGCATAAGTACAATATCTTCCAATGCTTGATGACTTGAACCATCTGGTCCTACAGTGATACCTGCATGGGAGGCAACAATCTTTACATTAAAATTATTATAACAGATAGTATTCCTTATCTGATCCCATGCTCTTCCTGTGGCAAACATAGCAAAGGTAGAAACAAAAACTAGTTTTCCGCAACTAGACAGACCAGCAGCTGTTGCCATCATATTCTGCTCTGCTACCCCAAAATTAAAAAATCTATTTGGAAATTCTTTAGCAAAAAAACAGGTACGGGTGGAACCGGAGAGATCTGCATCTAAAACTACAATATTTGGATTCTCCTTTCCCAACTCTACTAAAGTTTTTCCATAGATATCTCTTTGGTATAAAAGCTCCATTATTCTAACTCCTTTAATGCCCTTATCTCCTCCTCTTTAGTAGGTGCACGACCATGAAAATCTACTACATTCTCCATAAAAGAAACACCTTTACCTTTAACTGTATGCGCAAGGATCAATTGTGGTTTTTCTTTAATTTCCCTTACAGTTTTATAAGCTTCTAAAATCTGTGGTATATTATGACCGTCTATCTCTATAACATACCAACCAAAAGCACGCCATTTCTCTACCAAAGGCTCCAGATTCATTATCTCATCTACCCTTCCATCTATCTGATAACGGTTATAATCTACAATCGCAGTAAGATTATCACAACGGTAATGGCTAGAAGCCATAGCTGCTTCCCAGATATTTCCTTCTTGAATCTCACCATCGCCTAAAAGCACATATACTCGATAATTCTTCTTATCTATTTTCCCTGCTAAACTCATCCCTAAAGCTACAGATAATCCTTGTCCTAACGAACCACTAGCTACATCTACCCCTGGTGTACGCCGGTCAGGATGTCCTTGTAAGATAGAACCCAACTTTCTTAAACTCCATAGTTCCTCTTTAGAAAAATAACCGCACTCTGCCAAAATTGCATACCAGAGAGGACAACAATGACCTTTAGACATATGGAACCTATCCCTCTCCGGCCAATAAGGATTTTTGGGATCGTGTCTAAAGATAGGTTCACCTGAAGGAAGGTGTCCAAAATAAAGACAGGTAACTAAATCAGTAGCAGAAAGACTTCCTCCTGGATGACCACTTCCTGCTTTAGCTAACATCTGAATAATTAAACGGCGGATATTTTTTGCTCTTAACTGTAAATCAGCTACTTCTTTTTCTAACCAGCCTTGCATTTCCTTTAAGGAATAAATTTTATATTTTCTATCTTTTGATTCAATTCTATATTTTTTGGATCAAGTTCCAAGGCTTTCTGCCAATTCTCTTTCGCTTTAAGAATTAAACCTTTTTTATAATAAGCATCTCCTAAATGTTCATAGATTACAGGATCCTCCAAAAGCAGAACAGCTTTTTCTAATTCTTCGATTGCTTCCTCTATTAAATCTTTCCTGTAATACAACCAACCTAAACTATCTCGGTAAGCTCCATTCTCAGGCTCAAATTCTAATGCTTTCTTTATGAGTATCTCTGCTTCATTAAGATTTATCCCCTCCTCTACATAGAGATAACCTAAAGCATTCATAATCTGATGGTCATCAGGGTATAATTCTAAAAGTTTTTTGAATTCTCCTATCGCCTCCTCAATTCTTGATTGCTTCTCATAGATATGAGCCAGCCAGATATGTACTTGTCGGTCATCTGCAGAAATACTTAAGATATCTTTGCAGATCTTCTCTGCCTCAGAGAATCTTCTTTGTTCAAGATAAAGCAGGGCTAGTGCTTTGTAAGCCTGCAAATAATCTGGATTTAATTCTATAGCGGTCTTTAAAAAATTCTCTATCGCTTCCACAGCCAAATCAGATCTGTTTTGTAGAGAATATATTATCGCTAACAGATATTGAGACTCTAATGCCTTAGGGTCATACTTTAAAACTAATTTTAATTCTTCAACTGCCTTAGGAAAATCTTGTTTTTTTATATAAACTGTAGCTAATTTAAAGTGTAAGACTGAAGAGGAAGGGTCAAATTCTATACTCTTCTGATATTCCTTCAAGGCGCTTTCAAAATCACCTTCTTTTTCATAGATACATCCCATGATTAAGCAAGTTAAAGACTTGGATAATTTATATTCAACCGCTTCTAAATTTACAGAATTTAAAAATATCCACATGCATAAAAAAAGAGTTCCTTTTTTAAATATATTTTTTAAAACTTCCAAATTTTTATTCCTTTAAAAATTAACCCCAAGGACGTTTCTTAAGATGGCGGAGTCTGCGACGTAGTTTCTTTCTTTTGTGGGTTTTTATCTTGCGCAGTTTCCTCTTGCGTCCACAAGGCATAATTAAACCTCCTTCAATAGATAACTTTGTTTAATGAGTACTCAATTATTCCTTGAGCACCCGCTTCTTTCAATTTAGGGATTAAGTTGCGCACCTGTTTTTCATCAATCACTGTTTCTACTGCCAGCCATCCTTTCTGAGCAAGATTAGAAATAGTAGGCTTTTTTAATGCAGGTAAAATCTTAAGAATTTTTTCTAAATCCATCCTCTTTACATTCATCTTCAAACCCACTTTTTCTTCAGCCAATATCGCTCCTTTTAAAAGGAGAGCGATCTCTTCCATCTTCTTTCTCTTCCAATTTTCTTTAAAGGCTTGATGATTGGCAATAAATTGAGTAGTAGATTCACAGATACAGGCGATCTCTCTTAACTTATGAACCTTAAGACTTTTTCCTGTCTCAGTTAAATCTACCACTGCGTCCACCAACCCTGCAGATACTTTTCCTTCGGTTGCACCCCAACTGAATTCTACCTCTGCATTGATATGTTTGGATTTAAGATACTGTTTGGTAATATTAACAAGTTCTGTAGCTATCCTTTTCCCTTCTAAATCCTTAAGAGACTTAATCGATGAATCCTTAGGAACCGCTAAAACCCACCTTATTCTATTTAAACTCTGTTTAGCGTAAAGAAGTTCGCAGATGCGTTTGACTTTAGATCTATTCTCCAAAATCCAATCCTCCCCCGTAATTCCACAATCTAAAGCACCTGTTTCTACATAACGGGAAATCTCCTGCGCTCTTAAAAGAAGAGGCTCTATCTCAGGATCATCAATTGAAGGTATATAAGAACGCTCGGAAACATTGATGTTGAAACCAGCTTTTTTAAACATCTTAAAAGTTGCTTCTTGCAGACTTCCTTTGGGCAGACCCAATTTCAAAATTTTTTTATACATCTTCTTTAATTGTCCTTTTTAAATTCTCTTTTAAAATTTTCCTATTGTATCTTTTTTTACTTTCTTTTATTCTTGTCTTCGGATTTATTAACCAAACTTTCCGGATGCGTTTATATTCCTCTGACATAGCTAAAATTATACATAAAAGATTTACTTTGTAAAGAAAATATTTATATTATATTTTTTGAATATAGTTATCTTTAACTAAAAAAATTTTACCTAAAAATTTTTCACAAACCCATATATTGGTCTGTGTATGCAAGGAAAGATGTCCCGTCTTAATTCTTCCTCCTAAAAAAGATAGCCAACTTATCAAATTATCAGCTAAATGGGTATCTACTGCAGAACCAGCATCTATTTCTTTAATCAATTTATCCACCGCTTCTTTAGCAACTTCTTCCGCAGTTTTTTTTAACTCGCCCCTTGCATCTGACCAAAGTATAGCTCCCTTATCAGTATAGGCTACAATATTCAATTCAGAACCCGAAGAATCTGTATGCGCGTATTCAATTTTAGTATTGAAAGAAAAATTAAAGTATCTCTTAAGTAAATCCTTTGCAATGTATAGCTGTCTTTCAGCCACATTTCTTTTCTTTAAATCTAAAGAAGCTATACTTATTATTTTTATTTCTTTAACTTCTCCTGCCTCATCAAGAAAAATTGGTTTTGATTCAACAAGACCCTGAATTTTTACTTCTACTTCTCCTCCTCCTTTGGGATAATAACCTCTTCTTTTAATCTCTATTTCTGCCTCTAAACCCGATCTTCTTAAAATAGGAAAGACTACTTCTGGATAGTAATCTACAGGGATCGCACCCAAACCACAGCTACCCCCTCTAATCTTAAAAACTATTCCCTTACTTTTAAAAGCAGAAACTAAAACTAATGCCTGTAAAGCTAAACCGATGGAGCCTGCAGTTTTAAGGTCAACCTCTTTATAGTTCTGTGATATAAATTCAAGTTTAGGGGAAAAATATACCTCTTTTGAACCTAAATTTAACCCTTGTGTTTCTGCATCGAATAGTTCTGCTAGTACCTTTAAGGTATAAAGATGTTGAGATTTAAGTCCTGGTTCTTTCCTCTTTGCACGGATATTAAAAATCCTTACTGGTTTCTGCAGGATACAGGAGAGGGAAACTGCGGTTCTTAAAATTTGACCTCCTCCTTCTAAATAATCACCATTTATCTCTAACATAAAAATTAGGAAAAAGATATGAGGAGTTTAATTTGAGGCTAAATGAGGAATTATTGAAATAATTCCATTCTTTATATTGACTCTTCCATCTACAGAGGCATGGATATTATTTTTAGCAGAGTAAGTATTTAATCCTGGTTTTAGAGTCTTAGCATTAATTACCAAGAGAGTGCCACTTTTAACTTTTTGAAAACAAGAAACTTTAAGCCTCTGTCTCCAAGCACGTGAGCCATGTTTTTGAACATCATGTGTACCTTGATATGCCATAGTTTAAAAATAAATAAATTAAAGGAGCGTCTATCTACTCTCCCGTACCGTCGCCAGTACAGTACCATCGACCTTGGAGGGCTTAACTACCGTATTCGGAATGGGAACGGGTGTTTCACCTCCAGTATGGACGCTCCCTTTATTTTATAAAAACAACTTCTTTTCTAGAAGGGACAGACACCTTTTATTAAATAGTGTCTGTCCCTATTTTAAATGGTCAAGCCGATTGGCAGATTAGTACGGGTTAGCTCAAACCCTTACGGGTCTTACACTTCCCGCCTATCAATCCTGTAGTCTTCAGGATGCCTTCATCTGCCACGATTAATGGCAGAAGGGATACCTATTCTTGGGAGGGGTTTGGCGCTTAGATGCCTTCAGCGCTTCTCCCTTCCGAACATAGCTACCCAGCCTTTACCGAAGGCTCGATAACTGGAACACCAGAGGTTCGTCTCTCCTGGTCCTCTCGTACTGAGGAGAGCTTCCCTTCAAGTATCCTCGCGCCCACATCAGATAGAGACCGAACTGTCTCACGACGTTCTAAACCCAGCTCGCGTACCCTTTTAACCGGCGAACAGCCGGACCCTTGGGACCTTATCCAGCCCCAGGATAGGATGAGCCGACATCGAGGTGCCAAACCGGGCTGTCGATGTGAACTCTCGAGCCCGATCAGCCTGTTATCCCCGGAGTACCTATTATCCGTTGAGCGATGGCCCTTCCAAACAGAACCACCGGATCATTAGCCCCTACTTTCGTACCTGCTCGGGATGCCTCCCTCACAGTCAAGCTGGCTTATGCGCTTACACTCCACAGGCGATTGCCGACCGCCTTGAGCCAACCTTTGGGCCCCTTCGTTACCTTTCAGAAGGGAACCGCCCCAGTCAAACTGCCCACCTGCCACTGTCTCCTGTCCTGATTCAAGGAACAAGATTAGGACTTTAGTACCATAAGGGTGGTATTTCACATTGCGGCTCCATTCCAACTAGCGTCGGAACTTCACAGCCTCCCACCTATTCTACACATATGGGACCAAAATCCAATAACAGGTTGCAGTAAAGGTTCCGGGGTCTTTTCGTCTTGATGCGGGTAGACGGCATCTTCACCGCCACTACAATTTCGCCGAGTCCCTCGTTGAGACAGCGCCCAAGTTGTTAGACCATTCGTGCGCGTGGGAACTTACCCCACAAGGAATTTCGCTACCTTAGGACCGTTATAGTTACGGCCGCCGTTCACTGGGGCTTCGGTTCAGAGCTTCTCTCCGAAAATTCGGAAATAACTCCTCCCCTTAACCTTCCAGCACCGGGCAGGTTTCACACCCTATACATCCTCTTTCGAGTTCGCAGAGTGCTGTGTTTTTACTAAACAGTCACCCGGGCCACTTTACTGAGCCCGCCATTTTTCATGACGGGACCCCTTCTCCCGAAGTTACGGGGCTATTTTGCCGAGTTCCTTAACGAGGGTTATCTCGAGCGCCTTACCATTCTCTGGTGGTCTACCTGTGTCGGATTCCGGTACGAACAACTAAATAACTCCTTGGATAGAATTTTCTTGGCAGCAAGATTCAGTACACTTCCCTCGCGGAAAACCTTGAGGTCCCTCCATCGGATTACTCCGACAGAAACAGAGACTTCCAGCACTCTGCAGTACTGACCTCACTGCGTCTTCTACCAAGTAATAACGTTATTTAGTTGGTTGCCGAATATTAACGGCATACCCATCACCTACGCATATATCAGCCTCGGCTTAGGCTCGACTAACCCTGGGCGGATTAACCTTCCCCAGGAAACCTTAGACTTTCGGCGTGCCGGTTTCTCGCCGGCATTTTCGCTACTCATACCGACATAATCACTTCTGCATACTCCAGTAGTCCTTACGGTCTACCTTCTCTGCATGCAGAACGCTCCCCTACCTTCGCCAAAAAATTTTGGCGAACCACAGCTTCGGTAATAGGCTTAAGCCCCGTGGATCTTCGGCGCAGAATCGCTCGACCAGTGAGCTGTTACGCACTCTTTAAATGATGGCTGCCTCTAAGCCAACATCCTGGTTGTCTTAGCGATTCCACATCCTTTACCACTTAGCCTATATTTAGGGACCTTAGCTGGTGATCTGGGCTGATTCCCTTTTGACGATGGAGCTTATCCCCCAACGTCTTACTCCCGGGATAGTCGTAAGAGTATTCGAAGTTTGGTTGGGTTCAGTGTCCTGGTAAGGACCCGTAACCCATTCAGCACTCTACCCCTCTTACGTAGTTAACCCGAGGCTATCCCTAGAGATATTTCGGGGAGAACCAGCTATTTCCGAGTTTGTTTAGCCTTTCACTCCTACCCACAGCTCATCCCACACTTTTTCAACAGTGACGGGTTCAGGCGTCCCTCTGATTTTCATCAGAGTTCCCCTTGGCCATGGGTAGATCACTCGGTTTCGGGTCTATTCCTGCAAGCTAAATCGCCCTGGTTAGGACTCGGTTTCCCTGCGCCTCCTCTGCCAAAGAAGTTGGCAGATTAGACTCGCTTGCAAGAATAACTCGTCGGTCCATTATGCAAAAGGTACGCAGTCAGGCATTTCCGCTATAAGAATAGCGGACATAGCCCTCCTACCGCTTGTAGGTCTATGATTTCAGGTTCTATTTCACTCGCATAACCTGCGTTCTTTTCAACTTTCCCTCACGGTACTTGTGCACTATCGGTCAAGGTGAGTATTTAGCCTTAGACCTTGGTCGGCCCAGATTCCCACAGGATTTCCCGTGTCCCGTGGTACTTGGGAACATCCCCAGGCGATCTTGGAATTTCGCATACAGGGCTTTCACCTTCTTGGGCGTATCTTTCCAGATACTTCTGCTATTCCTCCATCTACCTGAAAAATGGGAGTCCCACAACCTCCGCCAAGAAACTTGGCGGATTTAGGCTTTTCCCTTTTCGCTCGCCGCTACTGGGGGAATCTCTTTCGATTTCTTTTCCTTAGGGTACTGAGATGTTTCAGTTCCCCTAGTATCGCCTCTACTGCCTATGGATTCAGCAGTAGATACCCCGAATATTCGAGGTAGGTTACCCCATTCGGAGATCTCTGGATCAAAGTCTGTTTGCGACTCCCCAGAGCATATCGGTGCTTACCCCGTCCTTCATCGCACTACCTTGCCAAGTCATCCATCATAGACCCTTCGTAGCTTGACCATTATAATTTTACTCGGCTATTTTCCTGAAAAGAAGTTGTCAAAGAACAAAAAGCGCAAGATTTTTTATCTTGCACTTTATCCCCAAAATCTATCTTTAACTCAGCAGTGGAGCAGAGGGGATTTGAACCCCTGACCTCCTGCTTGCAAAGCAGATGCTCTCCCCCTGAGCTACTGCCCCGTTGTTTTAGTTATCAGTTTTCAGATAATCTGACCACTGACAACTAAATGGGCCCAGATGGACTCGAACCATCGACCCCAGTCTTATCAGGGCTGTGCTCTAACCAACTGAGCTATGGGCCCATCATTTTATAATTTTAATTTTATAATATAAAAATCGGGAGCCCATAGCTAGTTAATCAAAAAAATTATTAAAAACAGTAGGAAAAGCTCCCTTTTTAATTCCTAAATTTAAACCAACTCTACGCTTCCCTATAAGTTTTCAGTTGACTAACCACTAATAAAATTTAGAAAGGAGGTGATCCAGCCGCACCTTCCGGTACGACTACCTTGTTACGACTTAGCGCCAGTCACCAGGTTTACCTTCAGCCCTGAAATACTTCAGGGATTTCAGGTACTCCCAGCTCCCATCGCTTGACGGGCGGTGTGTACAAGGCCCGGGAACGTATTCACGGCGGCATAGCTGATCCGCCATTACTAGCGATTCCGTCTTCATGGAGTCGAATTGCAGACTCCAATCTGAACTGAGCC
>JAMWCN010000001.1 GCA_023819505.1 Candidatus Omnitrophota bacterium
TCTTTAAAAATTCTATAGTTAAACTCGCAATAAAAGTTGCTAACATAACCTTTAAAAAAGAGTTCTTAATTTTAAATCTATCCAATCTACCGATACGCTTCTCTAAAATATAGAAAAGGAGGAAAAAATTTAAACTGGAGGAGATACTACTTGCTAAAGCAAGACCCCCTACCTGTAGAGGCCACATAAGAAGGATATTTAAGATAAGATTTGAAATTAAACACAGACCAGCAACTTTTACCGGTGTTTTTGTATCCTGTAAAGCATAAAAAACTGAAGAGATTAATTTAGT
Organism: Candidatus Omnitrophota bacterium; assembly: GCA_023819505.1. Taxonomy (GTDB): domain Bacteria; phylum Omnitrophota; class Gorgyraeia; order Gygaellales; family JAMWCP01; genus JAMWCN01. The sequence goes on from JAMWCN010000001.1 coordinate 293, forward strand.
TCCACTGTAAGAGGTAAGTCCAAAACTATAAAAAATTAATGCCCAGGAGGTAATTGCGGTAGAGAGAGAATTAAAATTTCCTCTTTGGAAGAGAACTCTAACTAAGGGTTCTGCCAATAAAAAAAGGAACAAACTAAAAGGAAGCATAATTAGAAAGATAAGACACAAAGAAAATGAAACTGTTTCTTTAAGTTTAGCTATATTATCTGAAACTACCTCTTGCGCCATCACAGGCAGAGTAGCAGTAGATAAAGCTATCCCAAAAATAGCTAAGGGAAATTGAATTAAACGATTAGCATAGTAAATTGCTGCCACTGCTCCATAACCCACGATCTGTGAAAAGGAGGCACAGATAGTATCAAAGAAAACATTTAAGTGGTATATGGCTGAACCAAATATCCTCGGTATAAGCAGGTGGTAAATTTTAGATATCCCAGGATCTCTAAAATTAAAATCAGGAAATCTGAAGCGAAAACCTTTCCTATAAATAGAAGGAACCTGTACTATCAGTTGAAGAAAACCTCCTACTAAAACTCCTACAGCTAAACTTATCACTGGTTCAGAGCTAAAAAAGTAGCGAGAAAAAAAAGCAAAGAAGATAAGGCTAACATTTAAAAGTGCAGGACCAAAAGCAGGAAGAGCAAATTCTCTAAATGTATTAAGGATCCCCATACCATAGGCAACTAATCCAATAAATATAAGGTAAGGGAACATAAGCTGAGTAAGAAAAATAGTTAAATTTAATTTATGGGCATCCTTTATAAAACCAGGAGCAATCAGTCTTACTATCCAACCTGAAGAAGCTATCCCTAAAATAGCAACTAAACTTAAAAAGAGAAGTAATATATTGAAAGTTATATTTACTAATTTAAATAATTGTTTTCTATCCTTCAGTAGATATTCTGAAAATACAGGTACAAAACTAGCATTAGCTGCTCCCTCCCCAAGGAGTTCACGTATAAGGTTGGGGATACGAAAAGCAACTACAAAAGCTTCTATAGAGGATCCCGTACCGAAAAGATGTGCAATTAAGATATCCCTGAAAAAACCTAAGAGGCGAGAAAGAAAGGTAAAACCCCCGATTATTCCTGTGGAGCGGATTATAGATTTGTCTGTTGACACAACAGTCCCCTTATGTTATATTAAGCCGAAAATTAAAAAGGAGGAAGAACTTATGGTTCATCGGCACAGTGCCTTGAAGAGTTTAAAGCAATCTAAAAAAAGATACCTTGCTAATCTTAAAGTAAAAGAAAAAATTAAAAATGCAATTAAGATATTTAAAAATTTATTAAAGGAGAAAAAAATCGCAGAAGCAAAAAATCAACTAGATAGAATCTACTCTTTACTAGATAAAGCGGCTAAGAAAAAAATAATCCATCCTAATAAAGCAAGCAGAAAAAAAAGTCGTTTTACAAAACTCCTTTTAAAAACGACACAGGAAAAACAGAAGTCTCTCTAAAGCAAAAATGGGATCTAATCTGCCCGTCTTTATAGAAAGGTCACAATCTAACAGCAGAGAAAACCTTTTTATTTTTTCCCGATAATTTAAAGGCTCCAGTTGCCAACAGTAACGCAAACCTCCCATAATAATCTCTGGCTCTATCCCTTCGGAGAGTAAATTATGCAGTACCTTCAAAGAATTAGTTAAATTTTTCTTATCTATTTCTTTCGCCAGTTTAAACGTACTTTGGTTTTCTTTCTGATAGAAGTAGATTTTCTTTGCGTATCTTTTAATATAATTTATAAAATTATCCTTTTTATCTTCCCTCTCTATATATAAGACGAAATCTATATTGGGATTCTGCTTCTTAATATATTTACAGAGAAAATTTCTTAAAGGTTCTTTTAAACGGTCTGCTTCTTTTATAAGGATGAGTCTTTTTTTTGCCTTAAAAGGGATCCTTAAGATTTCCTCCTGAAGTCTGGTTAGTTCCAATTCATGAGCAGAGAAAATTTCAAAATTGAAATCTTCCCATCTTTTCTCAAAGAGAGAGGATTTTAATTTTTCTAATTTAATTGTTTTGGAAAAGTAATCCTCACCTATAAATAGATAAAACATCTTACCAATTTTCAACTATATACTCTACAATCCGACGGGAGACATCGTCGACTGCTTCTTGGATAGCGGTGGGTTCTGATTTTCTATTTGGACCTAAGACAAAATAAGTAGTATCACCTATAATGGTTGCTTCTTTTAAAATTTTATCATCCTTTCTCTCTTTAAGATTAATCTTTACCTCTATACTTATACGGTATTCTTCCACCTCTTCATTATCCAGATACCTTAAGGGATCTCTACGAAAGTCAAAAAGAACTGCCTCTAAAATCAAATCTGAATCCTCTTTACTCGTAACCCTTAAATTACCATCTCTATTAAAACGCAAGATAACTGCTTCATAGATATCCCTTTCTAAAAGAGGACGGTAGAGTTTATATCTACGCATTGACTCTGTCTCTTTGGTGATATCGATTTTATTTTCAAAAGGGGCTACATATATAGTTTTATATTTTTGAGATATAAATGCTCTTGTTGTATAACCGCACCCTCCTAAAATTAAAAATCCCATTAGATAAAAAATTATCTTTCGCATTTTAAAAATTATTTAGCCTTTTTCTTCTCCAATGCCTGAAGTCTCTCTAATGACTTTGCTGCCCAGATACTTTTGGGATAATTTTCAATCACGAAATTATAATATAATTTTGCAGAATCGTACACTTTTTGTTTTTCATAAAAAAACCCAATATCAAAATTACTCTTTGCTTCCCTCTCTTTTAGGGATTGGATATTTTCCTCTGCCTCTTTAGAGAGACTTGCCTCAGGATGTTCTTTTAAAAATTCCTCAAAGATCTCCTTGGCTTCCGATGTCCTCTGCTGATCGTAATCAGGACTCCTGGAAAGGGAAGCTTTACAACTAGCAATTTGAAATTTAGCTGCTGAAACCCACTGGCTTTCAGGATAATTATCGATTACTTTTTGAAACTCCTCCTCCGCTTCAAAAAAACGTCCTAAACTCTTAAGAACTAAACCCAATTTATATTGTGCTTCATCTGCTAAAGGACCAAAAGTAGAATTTTCCACAACTTTGCGGAATATCTCAATACTGGGATGTTCCATTAAAGTAGATTTTGCCCAACTTATCTTTGCCTTTCCTTCCATAAAAGCTTGCCCAATCTTATATTGACGTTCGATGATCTCTTGAATTCTTTCTGAAAAAGGATACTTATCTATTACTTTCTGATATTCTAAGAATGCTTCGTATAGATGATTTAACTTCTCTTCAATTAAACCTAAATAGTACTGAGCTTCTGCTGCCTCTTTAGATTTGGGAAAGTACTTTATGAGTTTTTTAAATTCTTGGTTTGCTTCCTTTAATTTATTTTCTTGATATAATGTTAAAGAAAAATCTAACTGTTCTTTAGGCGTAGGTTTTACTAGATACTTTGGGTTTACCCATCTTTTTGTCTTAGGAGTCCATATCCAGTAAGGATATCCAGAGGAAATAGAAAAAAATAAAATTAATAATATAAAAAATAACTTCTTCATTTTTATGTTAATTTAACATAGCTAATTTACTTTGTCAAATAAATAAAATTATTTAAAAATTTTCTTGACTAACAAAATTTTTAATGTATATTTAAAAGGAAAGGAAGAAGGCAAGATCATCAGGTATTTTACCGCAAGGTAAGAAACGATGATTTTACCTTTGCGGTTTTTTTATTTTATAGAGGAAGGAGGTGAAAAAAGTAATGCGTGGTAAGGTAAAGTGGTTCAGTAATCAAAAAGGTTATGGTTTTATCACTACCGAAGATGGCAAAGATATCTTCGTGCATCATACTGCCATTTTAGGAGAAGGTTATAAAACCTTAAATGAGGGTGAAATGGTAGAATTCGATATCACTACCGGTCCTAAAGGACAACAAGCTGCAAATGTAAAGAAACTGCGCTAAACCTTCATTATTTTTGAAGGATCTCCTTTATCCGCATCAGACGTAGCAGGGAAGCACGTTCCAACTCCGTAAGCTTCTCTCCAATATAACGGATCGTCTGAATAATTGAAGGGATAAGTATATAGTTGAGGGCATTTACCCTCCGACGGCAGGATTCTATCTCTTTAGCTAATATCTGAACTGTTTTTACCTGTTGTACTAAAAGGAAAAGCTGCGGAAGAATCTCTACCAATCTTTTTATCCCTAACTCTATATCTAAAGAAACTTTTAAGGAGAGAGGATAAACAAAAGAGGGTATCTCTAATTTAAGAGAAGGGATTTTTATATTCATAAAGCTTTGCTCTGTAGCTTTAAAAAAGAGAGGTATTTTAAATTCTTTTAGATAAGAAATAAGATCAGATCTTTTGGTAAAGATACGACCAATAAATAAATTCCTAAAGACCAAATTAAGTTCAAAATTTAACTTCTCTTCCAACTCTAATGTTCGCTTCAAGATATCATTAAACCTAATTAAAAGTTCCTGAAGTTTGTCTTCTAAAAGATGAGCTCCTCTTTGAGCATAGATAAGTCTTCTTCTTAATTTCAAGATTTCCATACGGTTAGGGTTTACCGCTAATCTCATCTTTGAAAAACGTAGAATTCTTCTATATACTCTGGTCTGATCCGCTTCAATTCTTCTTTGGGAAGAATACTTAATAGTTGCCAACCGAGCTGTAAAGTCTTCAATATAGAACGCTCCTCAAATTCACTCTGTCTTACAAATTCTCTCTCAAAATTCTCACTGAAATCTAGGTAAAGTCTATCTAAATCTGAAAGGGCAGACTCTCCCAAAATTATAGAGAGTTCCTTTGCCTCTTTTCCTTTAGCATAGCAAGCAAAGAGTTGATTTAAAAGATCCGCATGGTCTTTACGGGTTTTGGCCTCGCCGATACCTTTATCTTTTAATCGGGAAAGACTAGGTAAAACATCTATAGGTGGATATATTCCTTTTTTATGGAGTTCCCTGGATAAGATAATTTGCCCTTCAGTGATATAACCAGTTAAGTCTGGGATAGGATGGGTCTTATCATCCTCTGGCATAGTCAATACTGGGATTAAAGTAATAGAACCTTTATTCTCTTTTATCCTTCCTGCCCGCTCATATATAGTAGCTAAATCTGTATAGAGGTAACCAGGATAACCCCTTCTTCCTGGAACCTCCTTTCTACTCGCTGCTACCTCCCTTAATGCTTCACAGTAAAAAGTCATATCGATAAGAATTACTAAAATATGCATCTGGAGTTTAAAAGCGAAATATTCTGCAGTAGTTAAAGCAAGCCTTGGCAAAGAGAGCCTTTCAATAGCCGGTTCATCTGCTAAATTTATAAACATAACTGTCCTCTCAATGGCTCCTGTACGGATGAAATCTTGGATAAAAAATTCCGCTTCTTCGAAAGTAATTCCCATACCAGCAAAGATTACCGCGAAACGCTCCTTCTCTTCTCCTAATACTTTTGCCTGACGAACGATCTGAGCAGTTAAACGGCTATGGGGTAGACCAGAACAGGAAAATATAGGAAGTTTTTGACCCCTTACTAAAGGATTCATTCCATCGATAGCAGAGATACCTGTTTGAATAAATTCTGAAGGATAATCTCTGGCAGTAGGATTTATAGGAAGACCATTTATATCTAAAATATCCTTAGGAATAATTTGTGGCCCTCCATCACGAGGCATACCCTTTCCGTCAAATATCCTACCTAACATATCTTCAGATACGCCTAGTTTTTGAGTTTTACCTAAGAAACGCACCCTAGTATTCTGGATATCTAAACCGCGTGTTCCCTCAAATACCTCTACCACCGCTAAATCTTCACTTACATCTAATACCTTTCCTCTACGTATCTCACCTTGAGAAGTTTCTATTTCAACTAGCTCCGCATATTTTACCTCCTGAATCTTCTCTACAAATATAAGAGGACCTGAAATATCTGAAACTGTAAAATAATCTTTAAACATAATCTTCTATCTTTTTTATCAGTTCCTTAAACTTCTCTAATTCTGATTCCTTTATATATTTCATATGCGAAATGCTTTCTTTTAAAGAAGGAGAAATTATTTCTTTTAATAAATTACCTTTTTTTATCTTCTTTAAGTAATTCTGATGAAGTAAAATTATAGATTTAAGCATAAGGTACTGCTTCTTTAAAGATGTGTAAGTATCTATCTCATCAAAAGCACTCTGATGCAAAAAATCTTCTCTTATGGATTTGGCGGTTTCTAAAATTAGTTTATCTGTTTCAGAAAGAGCTTCCTCCCCTACTAAGCGTACAATCTCTAAAAGCTCCTGCTCTTCTTCTAATATCCGCATTGCCTGTTGAGTAAGAATAATAAAATCATCAGCAATATTTTCTCTAAAATAATCTTTTATATTCTCTAAATACAAAGAATAACTTAAAAGCCAGTTTATAGCAGGGAAGTGTCTGGCATTAGCAAGCTTATCATCTAATGCCCAGAAAACTTTTACCACCCTTAAAGTTGCCTGTACAACTGGATCAGCTAGATCTCCTCCAGGTGGAGAGACTGCTCCAATGATACTTAAAGAACCTATCCTTTTTTCCTTCCCTAAACAGATTACCTTTCCTGCCCTTTCATAGAACTCTGCGATACGAGAAGATAAATTTGTAGGATATCCTTCCTCGCCAGGCATCTCCTGTAGTCTTCCGGAAATCTCCCTTAATGCCTCAGCCCAACGTGAAGTAGAATCTGCCATTAAAGCGACAGAATAACCCATATCTCTAAAGTATTCAGCAATAGTTATCCCTGTGTATATGGAAGCTTCCCTTGCTGCTACAGGCATATTAGAAGTATTAGCTACAATGATAGTGCGCTCCATCAATGATCTTTGATTACGCGGGTCCTTTAATTTAGGAAAACTTAAAAGCACATCAGCGGTTTCATTCCCTCTTTCACCACAGGCGACATAGACAATGATATCTGCATCTGACCATTTGGCTAACTGATGTTGACAGACAGTTTTTCCACTACCAAAGGGTCCGGGGATACAAGCGGTTCCTCCTTTACAGATGGGAAAGAATGTATCAATTATCCTTTGACCAGTAATTAGAGGGGAATCAGGAATTAACTTCTCTTTAAAAGGACGTTCTTTTCTTACCGGCCACCTCTGAAACATCTTCAACTCAATAATTTTGTTATCAGTTTTAAGTTTAGCAATTGTATCTATAATTCTACAATCTGCTTCTTTTATCTCTAAAATTTCTCCCTTTAAATGAGGAGGAACCATAATTCTATGTATAACTAAATCGGTTTCTTTAACTTCTCCGATGATATCTCCACCTTCTACAAAATCACCATCTTTTACTTTAGGGATAAAATGCCAAATCTTCTCTCTATCTAAACTGGGTAGATCCAAGCCTCTCTTTACAAAATCTCCTTGTTTTAAACGGATAATATCCAATGGTCTTTGAATCCCATCGTAGATAGAGCCGACTAATCCTGGACCTAACTGTAGACTTAAAGGTTCACCTGTAGAATAAATCGGTTCTCCAGGTCCAATACCTGTGGTCTCCTCATATACCTGGATAAAGGAGTAATCCTGCTTTAAACCTACAATCTCACCGATAAGTTTTTCTTCTGCAACTCTTACCACATCGTACATCCTCGCATTACTTAATCCCTTCGCTATTACCAAAGGACCACAGACCCTTACGATTTTTGCCTCATCCATATTTAGAGCAACTCCTTACCGATTCCTTTTAGAGAAGCTTTGGATAAAATTCGTTTTATTAAATTTGGCTTCCTTCCATAGATCTGTAAAGGCACAATTATAGGAAAACTTCTTCTGCCGTATAATTCAAAAATCTCTTCTTCAACAAAATCCTCTTGAATAAAGATAACTTTATTGTTTTCCTTTATAGCTAAATCTAAAACTTTTTTTAAATCAGCTTTACTATCTATATGATAAAAAAAGAAACCAAAAATTTTAAATACCTCAAAGACATCTTCTTTACCAATAAAAGCTACCTTTTCAGACATAGGTCTCGATCAATGCCTTGGTTAAAATTTCCTTATCTAAATAAAATAGTTTACCCAAAAGTATAATCCTTAAAAGGTCAAATTCATTTATTCTGGCTAGATAATAAGAGAAAATGGGTTCGATACCAAAGGGGTTGTATTTTTGTATCTTTATAAATTTAATTAGATAACTGCGTATAAGGGTTTCTAAATACAAAAATGTATTTTCTTTTTTATAGTAGGAGAAACCTTCCTCTATAATTCTGTTATAAGGAGTAGTTTTAAAAATTTTTATAAATTCTGTCTCAGTTCTACCTTCCGATTCTAAAAATATTTTTTTAGGAATAAATCCACCATCTAAAAATTCTTTTTCTTTCTTTAAAGAAAAAAACATTCTTATATTGAATAGATCCAGATAACACTTAAAAAAATCTTCTAAAAATTTACTCTTTAAAAATGTTACCTTTTTAACCGCCTGTAAAGGATAATCTAAGATCTCCTTTATAAGAAAGAATATTTCCTTTTCAATAAAAAGAGCCTTTGTTAAATTTTCTAAATCTATTCTCTTACTTTCCAAAAAATCCTCTATATCTTGGGGATTTTCCAATTTAAGTACTTTATCTGTATAGTAACGATTCTTTGCCAAAAACTCCTTTATTTTATAAAAATCTAAATTGAGAAGCTGTTGAAAATCCTCTCTCTTAAGGAGGGTTGTCTCCAATGCTCTGATTTTACCCACTGCAAAAGTATAATCAGTTGGTTTAAGTCTCCTTTTCATCTAAAGAGAGAAATATCAGCAAATCCTTTTCAAATTTTTCCTTTAACTCTTTTAAAAAATCATCTCTATCTAAAGTTTCCTCTAAAATTTTATCTTTAAAAATTTTTTTTATCTTAGGGATCTTACTATCATCTATTTTATCTAAAAGCTCCCTAAATATATCTTCGATTATCTCTCTCTTTGTATCTAAAATAATCATTTTTCTCTCCAGATTTGCTTTGGTAAGTATAAGGTTTATTTCCTCTTTTAATTCTCTTTCTTTTTCTTCTAAAAGCTCCTGTCTCTTTTGCTGTGCTTTCAGCCTAGATTCCTCCAAAATCTTCTCTTTTTGAATTTTAGCTTCCTCTTTTATCTGCTTAGCTTTCTCTTCTGCTTCTTTTAGAATAGAATTTATGATTTGATCTATCCCCATATCTTATAACTTTATCCCATTTAAGAGAAAGATAGTAATTACTAAACCTAAAACCGCATAAGTCTCAACAAGCGCTCCATAGATTAAAGCACGCATACTTGCTTCAGGATGCTTTGCCGCTACAGCTATCCCTGCGGTGCAGACTTTTCCCTGATGGATCGCAGAGACCAAACCAGAGATAGTGATAGGTAAACATGCACCTAAAATCTGAAGACCCTGCATAAGAGAAGGAAAGACAACCTCTCCTTTTAATAGTCCCAACTTTAAAATCACCAAGAACCCTGCCAAAAAACCATATACACCTTGTGTTCCAGGTAAAGCTACTAAAAGAAGCATATTACCAAATTTATCCGGATCTTCTGATAAAACTCCGTTGGCAGCCTGACCCGCCAGACCCACTCCGATACATGAACCGATTCCACATAAGAATGCTACTATCCCTGCAGCTAATATAGAGATAAGTAATCCTTCCATATCTTAGTCCTCCTTTCCTTTAACTAATTCTGTATAAAAATACTCTTTTCTAAAAGGGTTAAACTCCCTTCCCCCTCCTTCAAAGAATTTACTGAAATACTCTAAATACTGCAACCTTGATGTATGCACATAAGCACCTAAAAGATTTATTGCCAAATTCAGAATATGACCAAATACAAAAAATAATATAGCAAAAAATCCTACAATTATAAAGTTAACTTTTAATGAATTAAGGATATTGACTAATATACTTAAGATCTCATTTATAGCGGTAGCTAAAAGTCCGGTAGTTAGACCCAAAGCAAAGAGCCGGGTAAAAGAAAGTGTATCTGCTAAAAAATTTCCTGTTACAATACTGTAGAGATCAAATATAGACCAGAACAGTTTAGAACCCAATCCCTTCTGAATTTTAAACTGATAAAGAATAATTAAGATTGCAGATAAAATAAATATAAAAAGAGAAAAATTCAAAGTTCCTTTTGGAATTAATTTCATAAAATTTAAAAATAAAAGAAAAAGACTTATCTGGATTAAGAAAGTAGGTAAGCCCTTAAATAATAAACCAAAATAATCTTTATCTCTTAATAATTTTAACAATTTTAAAAATATACCAAAACTTATCTGGATATAACCTAAAAGGAGAACTAAAATAAGGAATTTTAAAGGGTCTTTTAAAGGATCGAAGAATACAAAGCTATCCTTTATTTTCTTAAAAGGCGCAAATTTATCTAAAAGATTCCCAAACCAGCCACCAGTTAAAGCACCAACAAAAATAGTAAATATCCCCCCTATAAAGAATAATTGCATAAATCTTTTAATAGATGCACTTAAGCGGAACTTCCTTAAAATATAGAAAGAAACTAAACTCAAGATCAAACCGTATCCTGCATCGGTAAGACATAAAGCGAAAGAAAGACTAAAAAATAAAGCTAGATAACTGGTGGGGTCTATCCCCCTATATACAGGTAAACCGTAGAGTTTAGTGACTACCTCAAAAGGACTAAAAGGTAATTTATTCTCTAAAATTACCGGTACGTCTTCCTGCGGAAGAGGATGATTTAAATATACAGCTACATTAAAATTTCTCTCTAAATCCTCTTTTAACTTTAAAGCTTCCTTTCTTTTTACCCATCCCTCTAATATAAATGTGGTTTGTGTATAAGAAAGAATCTGATTAGCTAAAATTTTTTTCTTTAAATTGAAAAGATAATCAAAGATAATTTCTAAATTCCTTATCTGACTTAGATAATTCTTTAATTTCTCTTTAATAGAAGAGGCTTCTTCTTCAATCCTTTTTAGCTTTTCTTCTATCTGAACGATTCTTGCCGATATTTTATAATTTTTCAAAAAAACAACCTCTTTTTCAAAACCAACCTCTTTTAGTAATTCTTCTAAATAGGAGGTATCCTTTTTTAAGAAGATAATTATGGTGAAGAAAAATTTTCTATCTTCAGCTAAATCTTCTAAAAAACAATTTAAATTTAATCCTTTTATCTTCTTAAGTAGAATAAAAAAATTTTTCTTCTTTATTTTTCCTGTATAGAAATAGACACTCTTTAAAGAAGAAATCTCTTCTAAAGAAACATCTAAATTTTTATAATTATAAATTAAGTTATATTCTTCTTTTAGTTTATATTTTAATTGATAGATCTCCTCTAAATTCTTTTTTAAGTAATTAATATCTGAAACTATCTTTTTATAATCGTAGCTGGAAGTTATCTTCTGCCATTCCTGCCAATCGATTATATTTCTTTCTTTTAAAAAAAGTTCTCTTTTTCTCTGTAAGGAGTATAAAAACTTTAGGATAGAGGAAATTAACTTAAGGTAACTATCTATCTCTGAAGAATCTATATTAGAACTTTCTTTCTCTATAGATGTCTTGATAAGTTCGATGGAACCTTTCTCTTGAAGATAATCTAAAAGTTTATCTTTTATATTATCTAAACCTAAAATGTATATTTTTAAGATTTTAGCAACTGCCATAATTAGCTTTTAATTTTTTCTAAGAGAAATTCTACCGCTTTCTCTTTCAAAGGTTTGATTCTTTCTTTTAAACTTGTAGAGACTTCTTCTGCATCCTTAATAATTCTTTTGGCTTCCTCTTCTGCTTCGGCAAGTTTTTTTTCTCTTAAAATAGAAAATTCTTCTTCTAAATTTTGTTTTACTTCCTCCATCATTTTTAAAGATAAATTTTCTGCTTCCTTAATAATTCGTTTAGCTTCTCTTTCAGCTTCCTCTATAAGTAAGTCTGCTTTCTTTTCTGCTTCTTTTATCCTTTCTACTACTTCTTTTATATTCATCTTAATTCTCTAAGGATGCACTTTAATTTTTTTAAAGGGTCTTTTGCCTCAAGGATCGGTCTACCTACAACGATGTAATCTATACCCTTATCTCTTGCCTCTTTAGGGGTAGCGGTTCTTTTCTGGTCATCAGCTTCGATTTTCTCCATCCTTATGCCTGGACTAACTATAAGAAGATTTTTTCTTAATTTAAGAGGTAGGAAATCTAGATCTTTAACTGAAATAACTATCCCATCTAAACCTACCTCTTTAGCTACCTTTACCAATCTTATTAACTTAGAAGTACCATTTTTTCTTTGACTGGTCAGAAGTGTTACACCAAAAATCAAAGGTCTTTTTATTTTTAGTTTTTTGGCTTCTTGAAAAACTATTTTTTTTAGCTTAATTAAAGCATCTTTCCCTGCTTGGATATGCACGGTAAACATAAAGATATTCATCTTACAGATAAGTTTTGCTGTCTCAACCATGGTATGGGGAATATCAAATAGTTTTAAATCTAAAAATACTTTAATCCCTTTCTTTACTAACCAATTTACTACCAAAGGGCCTTGGGCAGTAAAGAGCTGTAATCCTACTTTAAAGATTTTAACTTTAGGATAAAGAATTTTTACTATCTCTTTTGCTCTTTTAGATGAATCCACATCTAAAGCAACGATAAGTTTTGTCTTCATACCTTTAAAGTTCCGATCAATTCTTTTATATCCTTAAATCTGTTGGCTTCTAAATAACCCTTTATCCCTTCGATAATCTCTAAAGAAGCTTTTGGATTAACGAAGTTGGCAGTCCCTATGCCAACAGCAGTTGCTCCGCATAAAATAAATTCAATTGCATCCTTAGCATCCATTATTCCTCCCATACCAATTATGGGAATCTTTACTCTTTGATAAACTTGCCAAACCGCTCTTAAAGCAATCGGTTTTATCGCTGGACCACTTAATCCACCAGTTACCGTAGAAAGCATCGGTTTTCTTGTTTGGATATCAACTGCCATCGCTGATACAGTATTAATTAAAGAAACAGAATCTGCGCCTGCTTTCTCTGCTGCTAATGCTATTTCGCTAATATCTGTAACATTGGGAGAAAGCTTAACAATTAAAGTCTGAGAACTAATCTTACGTAATTTCTTTACTACATTATAAGTAGCATCTTTATCCTGAGAAATTAATTTCTTTATCCTTAAATTAGGACAGGATAGATTAACCTCTATCGTTTTTAATTCTTTGATCTTAGCTAACTCTTTAGCCAAAATGAATAGCTCTTCTGGTTCATCTATACTGGTAATACTTACAATAATAGGTACACCCCATTTTAAAAACTTAACTAAATCTCTTTTTAAAAATAGATCTAAGCCAGGGTTCTCTAAACCGATAGAATTAAGTAAACCCGATGGTGTCTCACATGTTCTAGGTGGGGGATTGCCCAAATTTGGCTTCAAAGTGATAGTTTTAGTAACAAGAGCACCTATCTTTTTAAAATCTAAAAAATATTTTAATTCTTCCGAAAATGTCCCTGAACAGAGTATAACTGGATTTTTTAAATTTAGCTTACCTATCTTTACAGATAAATTAACCCTCATTTAGTTAGAATCATCTTTATACTAATAAATAAAAGGTATATCCCAAATAACTGTTTTAAAGTTCTATCAGCCAAATTCTGAATCAGATGTGCTCCTAAAAATCCGCCGAAGAGAAATCCTAAGCAGATAAAACCTGCAATAGTTAACTTTACATTTCCGCTGTAATAGTATCTTAAAGCAGCCAACAGCCCAATGGGAGGAATCATAATTGCTAAAGTAGTGCCTTGAGCTTGATGTTGGGTTAATCCAAATAGATAAACTAAAGCAGGGATAAGAATCGTTCCTCCCCCAATACCAAAACATCCGCTAAAGATCCCTGCAACCAAACCCAAAATTATATAAGAGATATAAATCATGATTCCTCCTTTTTAATTAAAAATAAAAATGGTAAAGAAATAATCTGCGTTATAATTGTGAATGTGATTATATAATTAAAAGAGAAACGATAAAGAAACCCCATAATACTTAAACTTAAAAAAATCCCTAATCCATAGAGACTATTAAATATTCCATAGGCTAGCCCTCTCTTCTCTATAGATACTAAATCCGCAACCTCTGCACGCATAATTGTTTCCTGAATTCCCATAATTATACCCCACAGTATTATTGCAGTCAAAATAAACTTAGGATTAAAGGATAGGCCTAAAAAAACTAAAGGTATATTTAAAAAGGGAATAGATAAAAGAGAGATTAGACCTTTAAGATCATAAAGTCTACCTGCAACTAAAGCAGTTAAGGCATCTATGCCCATACCTAGACCAAACCAGATAGAGATTATACTTTCGGAAAGTATATATCTACTTTTTAGATGGTAAGCAATCAATGGAAAGTTTAAAAATCCCATAACGGTAAACAAAGTGAAAAAACTATACCACCAAAATCTCAAAGGAAGCTTTCTATAAGATGTATCTTTCTGCCTTACCTCAGAGATAAAAGGTAAAGTATATCTTTTAAAAGCAAAATTTAAGACAAGAAGGCAAATTATTGCAGGTAAAAACAAAAATCCAAAACTTATCCGGTAATCCCTACTTAGAAAAAACAAAATGCCTACCAGAATCGGACCACTGATTGCACCGATTTGATCAAAAAATTCATGCAATCCGAATGCTTTACCTCTACCAAATTCTTCTGTAACTGAGGAAATCAAAAGGTCTCTGGAAGGACTACGGATTGCTTTTCCTAAACGTTCAAAAATAACCAGAATAGAAGCGGCTTGCAAATTTTTTGTAAAAGCTAATAAAGGAATACTTAAAACTCCCAAACCGTACCCTAAAAAAGTCATCTGCCACCAACATTTAAATCTATCTGCAAACCAACCAAAAAAAATCCTTAAAGCCCAACCCAAAAACTCTGCAATACCAAAGATAAAACCGGTCATCAGAGAACTTGCTCCTAAATAGAAAAAGAAGGGACTCAAAACCCCCCTTGCTCCTTCATAAACCATATCCGCAAAAAGACTAACCAATCCTAAAATAATGATAAAATTTAAAGGCTTAAATTTTGCCTCCATTTTAAAAACTAGGCTCAATACATAAAATTTTATATTTCTTAAAATCCTTTAAACCGCCTTTGATAAAACTTAAGTTTGTCAGATACTTATACTTACACCAAACCAAAAATTTTTTCTTTGGCTCCATACCAAAATTCCATTTTACGAATTGAAAACCAAAATAAATTGCTAAAATCAAAAAGACAAAACTAAATACTCTCCAAAACAAAGTTTTTATAAATAAACTTAAAATTGCTAAAAAACCAAATATATGTAAAAGATGAAAATCTCCAATATAAATAAAACCTCTCAAGGGGAAAACAATAAATATAGAAGGTTTCTTTTTAAATATCTGTAAAACTATCTCCAAACCTCTCTTCTCTACATATTTTTTAATCAAGGGAGCGTGTGCCTGACCGTAAGTCACCCAGACCTTTCTTAGCGATTTTAGATCTGCTCTGTGCATATGATCTACTTTAGCTAAAGGAGCAAAGTAGAACTTAAAACCCGCTTTTCTATGTTGAAAACTTAAATCCATATCCTCTCCTGTAGGTAAATCCCAAAATTTTGCCTTAATTTTTTCCATAGCTGATTTACGGTAGGAAACATTACAGGTACCAAAAAAATATGCACGGTGTCCAGCGATATCTACAGGACGAGGTTCTTTGGGAAAGGAGGGAAAGTATCCCTCTTGGATAAATCCATAACGCGGAGATACCATATTGAATCTGAAATGTTGACACCAAGCCTCAACCAAATTATCTGGATCTACTTTTAAAGTAAAAACTTCTCCTCCTACTGCAGCGATCTGGGGATCACGCTGGAAATGTTTAATCATCTCTTTGATCCAATTTTTAGCCGGTGCACAATCAGCATCAGTAAAGAATAAAAATTCTCCTTTTGCTACCTCTAAAGCTTTATTCCTTGCATATCCTGGAGATGGACAGTTTGGAATCTCTACCAATTTTATGAAAGGATAATTCTTCTGCCATTCTTTAATTATAGGTACTGTTCTATCATTAGAACCTCCATCAGCAATTATCCATTCCCAAAATTCATGTGGCCAATCTACATCCAAAAGATATTTAAAAGTCTTTTCGATCGTGCGTTCAAAATTTTTCACCGGAACAATTATAGAAACAAAAGGTAACTTTTCTACCATACCAATTCCTCCGCTTTAAATACAGGTCCATCTTTACAGACCCTTTTATAACCAGTTTTTGTATTTACCACACAACCAAGGCATACTCCAATTCCGCAGGCCATATGTCCTTCTAAAGAAACTTCTGTGGGGATACTGTAGCTTTTGGAAATATCAATAACCTCTTTTAGCATAGGACCTGGACCACAGGCATAAATAGTTGATATTTGAGAGTTGATAGTTGATAGTAAATATTTTAATAAATCTGTAACCTTTCCTTTAAAACCATAAGAGCCATCATCGGTAGAGACCTCTACTTTACATCCCAACCTTTTAAAATCCTTTTCACATAAGAGCTCATTTTTTGTCTTTGCACCCAATAAAACGAGGGGTTTATTTTGAATTTTGAATTTTGAATTTTGAAATAATTCTTCTGCCAGAAAAACAAAAGGAGCCACCCCTATCCCACCAGAAACTAATATGGGGATTTGAAATTTAGATATTATTTCCTGATAAAAAAAGCCGTTTCCTAAAGGACCAATTACATCTATAGATTCATCTGTTTTTCTCCGGGATAGAATCTCTGTACCTTTACCTATAACTTCGTAGAGGATCTCTATATTTTTCCCTTGAACACGATGGATACTAAAAGGTCTTCTTAATAGGGGCTGATAATTATCCACAATTTTTATACTTACAAACTGACCAGGCAAAGCGTATTTAGCAATGGGAGGACAAAAGATAACCATTTTAAAATATTTATTTTTAATTTTTTTATTTTCTACAACTCTGGAATTTGGAATTTGGAATTTGGAATTTATTTCTGACATTTTGGACAGAAATAAGTGCCTCTGCCACCTAAGGAAATTCTTTTAATAGGAGTGTTGCAGATAAAACAGGGTTGATTTTCTCGACCATAGACTTTATGATAACGGATGTAATCTCCGGGTTGGCCTGATAATTGTACATACTGATCTACAGAAGAACCTTTATACTGAAGAGCCTCTTTTAAAGTAGCAACTATCTCTTTAAAAAGGAGTTCTTTCTCTTTATCAGATAAGGTATCTGTTTTTCTTAAAGGGTGGATCTTAGCTCTAAAAAGTGCCTCTGCTGCATAGAGATTACCTATCCCAGAGATGAAACTCTGATCCATAAGGAGAACTTTAATTTTTGTTTTTTTATTTTTAATAAGCTCCTTAAATTTATCTACAGTTAGTTCAAATGGTTCAGGCCCTAATTCCTTAATAAATTTTAACTGATGCCAATCATCAACTAATCTTATTTCTCCTAATAATCTTTTATCTCGGTAATCCAAAAATTTTCCATCAGATAATTTAAAACTTATACGGGATAGTTCCGGTCTCCCAGGATAGATGAGTTGTCCTGTTAACTTAAGATGGATGCATAAAGATTTCTTATTAGATAATTCTAAGATAATAAGTTTACCTTTTCTTAAGATATTTTTTATACTAACACCACTAAGCCCTTTAATAAAATCTTCCCTTTTTGGTTCTTTAATTACCTTAGGATTATTTACAATTATTTCTAAAATCTTTTTATTTAAGACTTTTTCTTCCAACTGCTTCCTTATAGTCTCTACCTCAGGTAATTCAGGCATATAATTTCCTCTCCTTAAAGCAACTTAAATTATATCATCGAAACTTACCTCTGTATATAATATTATTCTTCAGGAATTATCTTTACCCAGACTTCTCTTGTGCGTGGTCCATCACCTTCACACAAAAAAATTCCCTGCCAGCTCCCAAAACAGAGCTTGCCATCTTCAACAAATATAATCAAAGATGAACCAAAGATACTTGATTTTATATGACTGTCAGCATTTCCTTCAGTATGAGAATAACTTTTATCAGGTGGAACTAATTTAGTCAGTGTCTGGGCGATATCTTCTCTTACTGAAGGATCGTAGTTCTCATTGATGGTAAGTCCAGCAGTTGTATGTGGGCAGAATAAAAAACAGATCCCTTCTTTAATCTTACTCTTAGAGACTACTTCTTCAACCTTAGAGGTTATATCTATAAGCTCAATCCTTTTATTTGTTCTTAAGCTTATCCTTTCCATATCCTTTATTTTTAATTTTGTAGTGATAATTCTGTAAAGAATTTATCTTTAGATCTTTCTTAAGCAAACTCTCAATACCTTTTACTGTTGCTTGAGCTCCTGAGATAGTAGTGGTATAAGGGATATTGTATAAAATTACCTGCGATCTTATCTTAACTTCATCCTGGCGGGGAATTCTTCCTGAAGGAGTATTTATAACTAATTGGATTTTACCATCCTTCATCAGATCTAAAACATTTGGTCTTCCTTCAGCAATCTTGGGTAAGACCTTCGCCTTTATACCATTTTCTTCTAATACTTTGGCAGTTCCTGAAGTAGCAAAGAGATTAAAACCTAACTTTCTTAATTTTTGAGCTACTGGAACAATTTTCTCTTTATCACTATCCCTTACCGAAATAAATACATTTCCCTTTTTAGGTAAGTTCTGTCCGGCAGCAAGTTGACTCTTTATATAGGCAGAACTAAAATCTTTATCTATACCCATCACCTCACCAGTAGACTTCATCTCTGGACCCAAAATTATATCTACTCCTGGAAAACGATTAAAGGGAAATACTGATTCTTTCACACTTGTATGTTCAGGAATGATCTCACAAGTAAAACCCAAATCCTTTAATTTTTTACCCAGCATCACCTTGGTAGCTAACTTTGCTAAAGGAACTCCTATTGCCTTAGAAACAAAAGGGATGGTTCTAGAGGCACGCGGATTAACCTCTAAGACATAGACCTCATTATCCTTTACTGCATATTGAACATTCATAAGACCCACAATATTTAACTCCTTTGCTAATTTATAGGTTGCCTGACGGATCTTTTCTAATATCACTTTAGATAAACTATAAGGTGGTAAAGCCATAGCTGAGTCTCCGGAATGAATCCCTGCATACTCAATATGTTCCATAATTCCACCAACAACAAAGGTTTCTCCATCTCCAATCATATCCACATCTACCTCAATAGCCTCCTCTAAGAATTTATCAATTAAAATCGGATGTTCTCCAGAAAATTCTTTTGCTTCTTTAATAAATCTTTCTAAAGTTTCTTCATCATAAACAATCTCCATTGCTCTTCCACCTAAAACATAGGAAGGTCTGACTAAAACCGGATAGCCAACTTCGTTAGCAATCTTTTTTGCCTCTTTGAATGTAAAGGCAGTATCATTTTGGGGTTGTAGAAGGCCTAATTTATGTAAGATCTGTTTAAAACGCTGGCGATCCTCAGCAATATCAATATCTTCCGCAGTAGTACCTAAAAGCTTTACCCCTGCCTTCTTTAATGGTAAAGCCAAATTTATAGGGGTCTGGCCTCCAAATTGTACAATTACACCAAGAGGTTTTTCTACCTCTACCACATTTAAGATATCCTCTAAGGTTAAGGGTTCAAAATATAATCTATCTGATGTATCGTAATCCGTAGAGACAGTTTCAGGATTGCAGTTTATCATAATACTTTCAATTCCTTCTTCTTTTAAAGCATAAGCAGCATGACAACAGCAGTAATCAAACTCTATCCCTTGGCCAATGCGGTTTGGGCCTCCTCCTAAGATAATTACTTTTTTATTCTTTGTCGCTCTTGATTCTTGTTTGGTTTCATAGGTAGAATAAAAATAGGGTCTTTCCGCAAGGAATTCTCCGGAACAGGTATCCACAGGTTTAAAGACAGGGATAATTTTATGTTTTTTACGAAAAGCCCGAATATCGTTTTCTGTAGAATTAAGTAAATAAGACAGCTGTCTATCTGAAAAACCATCCTGCTTTGCTTTTTTAAGGAGCTCTAAAGGAATCCTTATCTTATCTTCTTGCTCTTTGTTTTTGAATTTCTTTATCTCTTCTTCCAATTCTACCAACTGTTTTATATTATCAATAAACCATCTATCAATCTTAGAAAGTCTGTAGATCTCCTCTGTCGATAAGCCTGCCTTTAATCCATAACGGATATAAAAGATCCTTTCATCATTAGGGATGCGAATTTTATCTTTAATTATCTTTAAAAGGCCATTATCAGGATTCTTTAACATCTCATCAGTAATCTTATCTTTACCATCACATCCTAAACCAAAACGTCCGATCTCTTGAGAACGTATCCCTTTTTGCAGTGCCTCCTTAAAATTTCTACCAATAGACATCGCCTCTCCTACTGCCTTCATGGAGGTGTTGATTATCCGCTCTGCAGAAGGAAATTTCTCAAAGGTAAATCTACAGATTTTAAATACACAGTAATCTACTGTGGGCTCAAAAAAAGCAAAAGTTTTGCCTGTAACCTGATTTAAGACCTCAGGAAGAGTTAAACCTACTGCTAATTTTGTAGCTATCCTGGCAATAGGAAAACCTGTCGCTTTTGAGGCTAAAGCAGAAGAACGACTTAAGCGCGGATTTACTTCAATAATCACTATCTCTCCATTCTCTGGATTTTGGGCAAACTGGATATTTGCACCTCCTCCAGTTATACCAACTTTACGGATTATTCTTTTACAGAGATTAACAAAATTATTATATTCTTCTTTGGTTAAAGTTTGAGATGGAGCAACTACCATACTATCTCCAGTATGAACTCCCATAGGATCAACATTTTCCATAGAAGTAACGATAATTACATTATCAACGCAGTCCCGCATCACCTCAAATTCAATCTCCTTCCAACCTAAAACTGACTGCTCCACCAATACCTGATGGACAGGTGAGGTCTCCAGACCCTTAATGAGAAATTTTTCTAATTCCTCTCTATTGTAGGCAATCGAACCTCCGCTTCCACCTAAACAGTAGGCTGGTCTTAAAATTAAAGGAAAACCAATCTTTAAACCTATATTCATACCTTCCTCTACACTATGCGCGATCCCACTTTTAGGAACCTCTATTCCAATCTCCTGCATTGCCTTTTTAAAAAGTTCTCTATCTTCAGCACAGGAGATAGCAGATACAGATGCACCGATAGATTCTACTCCATATTTTTTTAAGATACCTTCTTTCATTAAGAAGAAGGCTAAGTTTAAACCTGTCTGACCACCCAAAGTAGGTAAGATTGCATCAGGACGCTCTTTCTTAATAATCTTGGAAACAAACTCTACAGTTAAAGGTTCAATATAGGTAACATCAGCCATCCCTGGATCAGTCATAATCGTAGCAGGATTGGAATTTACCAAAATCGTAAAATAACCTTCTTCTTTTAAGGCCTTGCAGGCCTGAGATCCTGAATAATCAAACTCGCAGGCCTGGCCAATAATAATAGGACCAGAACCGATTATAAGGATCTTTTTGATATCTTTACGCTTGGGCATAGAGAATTTAACTCCTTTCTATTTCTTTAACAAACCTCTCAAAAACAGGATGTGTTTCTTCAAATCCTGGACTTAAAGGCAGATACTGAACACCAATAAATTTATATTTTTTACTTTCTATCTCTTCAGCTGTATTATCGTTTAGATTAAAGGCAGTTATCTTTATATCTTTATCTAAAGAATCCTTATCAATAGTATAGCTATGATTCTGGGTGGTAATTTCTCCTTTTAATGAATCAATTCTTTTTATGGGATAATTTAGGCCATGATGACCTAATTTCATCCTTAATAATTTTGCTCCTGAAGCCCTTGCTAAAACCTGACAACCAGTAGAGATACCCATTAGAGGAATTTTTCCTAAAAGAGATTTTAAATTTTCGATTACTTTTTCTAAGCCTATATCTTCCTCTGGACCTGAAGAAATAATTAAACCCTGGGGTTTTAATTTTAAAATTTCTTGTGGTTTAGTATCAAAAGGTAGAATCACCAAAGAAAATCCTAATTTTTT
Source organism: Candidatus Omnitrophota bacterium (assembly GCA_023819505.1). Classification (GTDB taxonomy): domain Bacteria; phylum Omnitrophota; class Gorgyraeia; order Gygaellales; family JAMWCP01; genus JAMWCN01. The sequence continues at coordinate 22,286 of JAMWCN010000001.1, forward strand.
CAATTGATTTAAAATACCATTGGTTATTCCTAAATCTAAGATGGCTATTTTCCCAGACCCTCCTTTAATAATCTTTGGTTTCTTTACTGAAATCTCAGGTAGAATACTTCTTTTGGGTTTCTTGCGAAATTCTTTAATTTTAGAAACTAGATACTTTTTATTAAAACTATCTGTAGAGATAATCCCCCAAAGAGTACCTTTTTCTCTTAGATGAACTATCAGTGAACGCGTATCCACGCTTGTTAAGATAAAAAATTTATTTCTTTTTGCGAATTCCTCTAAGCTTAAATTTGCCTGCCAGTTAGAATATATCCGTGAAAGTTCCTTAATCACCAGGGCCTTAACCCAAACCCTGCTTGACTCATTAAACTTATCATTACAGCCATAATTACCAATCAAAGGATAGGTTAAAACCAGAATTTTATCTGCATTAGCAGGATCCGTGATAAATTCCTGATAACCTACTACCCCTGTATTAAAGACTAATTCACCCACAGTTTCTATCTTACTTTTTGCCTCGCCAAAGAAGTAGTTGCCGTCTTCTAACACCAGAATTGCTTTCAAAATTACCTCCTTTTAAAATCTGTTTTATTTTTATAATTAGCTCTTCAAGGGAATTTACTTTAATTACTCCCTTTATATCCCAGGATCTAAAACTAATTACAGGAATACCAAATTGTAAACAATAAGCAATCTCAGAAAGAGTTCCATATTCACCAGGAAGAGCTACCACCACATCCGCAGTCTTTACTACCAAGACATTTCTTGCCAAACCCAATCCAGAAGGAATTACAATATCTACATAAGGATTGGCATCATTTTTATCATAACCTGGTATAATTCCTATAGTTACACCACCTTTAGATTTAAATCCTTTACAAACCGCCTTCATTACTCCACCTAAACCGCCGCAAACTAAAAAATCCGCCACTTTTGCCAAATTTTTGCCTAATTCTTGAGCTAATTTCTCCACTTCTTTTGAACAATTTCTTCCTCCTACTATCCCCACAATCCACTTACGCATAATCTTTCTTTTTGTTCGCCTCCTCTAAGATTTATTCTCATGCGCCTGGCAGGAGTTGAACCTGCACACATGGCTCCGGAGGCCATTGCGCTATCCATTGCGCTACAGGCGCCTATTTGAAAACTTTTTGTCTTTCTAAAACAAACTCAATTGCTTATCCTCTTTTGTGTCTTTCTCTTCATCACCAAATATAGAAATTCTCCCATATTCACCATCAAAACCAGGCTTTATATTTATTTTTCCTTTACGCATCCTAATAATTCCTTCTGCTATTTTCGAAGGTAAACTTTTAATTAAATCTTCTTCTGAAACCTTAATTAAAATTTCAAATTCGCTGCCAAACTTCGCTACAAAACTTCGATAATCCCTTTCTACCGAAAGAGCACCTTTGGCAATACCTTTTGCTTCAGCAATAATCTCATCTAGAGGAATTAAATTTTTAAATGGTATAGCATCTTGGGGAACAAAACCTTGGGGTCTATCCGCAAGCTGTTCTACTCTATTCATCACTCCCACAGTTACAGGCCTATTACATTTTGGGCATATACCTTTATGCTCCTTAGTCTCTTGAGGTGACCACCTTATCCCACAAAGTCTATGTCCATCAAAATGGTATTTTCCTTCTTCAGGGAAAAATTCAATTGTATATAAAAATCTCTCTCTGTCCTTTGTCTTTAGAACCTGGAGGATAGTTTTATAATCCAATTCACAGTTAAAAACATTTGCTTCTCTACCAATCCTCTGTGGAGAATGACTATCAGAGTTTGAGATTAAAGTAATTCTATCTAAACTACTTAAACGCCAATTCATTTTAGGATCGCTAGATAGACCTGTTTCACAGGCAAATATTTTAGAACTCTGCTCTTCAAAACAATCCTCTAATTTATCAAATCCCGACATAGAACCGAATAGACTAAACCAAGGAGTCCAGATATGGCTGGGTATCAAAATACAATTCTCATCGATATCAAAAATAATCCTAGCTAATTCTGATGAATCTATACCTAAAATTGGTCTACCGTCGGAGGAGAGATTTCCATAGCGTGATAAAGTATCATTTATTCTATCTACAGTTTTAAAAGAAGGAGAAAATATAATGTTGTGTATACGATAGGTTCTTCCTTTTTTAGAATAGATACTGGAAATTTCCGCAGTCAAAATAAAATAGGTATCTTTAAATTTAAAAAGACCGTTTCCTAAATCCTCTAAATTCTTCTTTAACTCTTCCAACCAAAGATGGTGGGTAAAATCTCCTGTTCCTACAAGCGCGATCCCTTTAAGGTATGCCCATTCAGCGATGTGGTTCAAATCCATATCAGGTGATGTTGCTCGACTGTATTTTGAATGGATATGAAAATCAGCGATAAATTCCATCTATATACCTATCTCCTCTAAGATCTTAGTAACATTTCCCCAATGCGTTCCCTGCCAGTAGGTCCTACCACAACTTTTACAGGTATAAAAATTATTCTGTGTCTGAAATACATACTCAGGGACTTTTCCTTTTACTTTCTCTTTCTCAATATGATCCAATTCTAAATTACAGATCACACATCTACTAAACATCTTCTCCTCATCTATCTTAAATAACTCCAAAACTTCCCGCAGTTGTCCTTTCAGATTATCACTTTTTATATTTATTATCCTTGGACCTCTTATTTTAGCCAAACGCTGATTACGGGTTAAAATTATGCGCTCCTCCCTTAAACTGGTAAGTAAAAGCAAACCTTTATTTTCTTCTTTAAAATAAATTGTATCAAAACCTAATATCCTTAACCACTTGGCAAGTCTACCCAGTTCTTTTGTAAGAATAAATTTTATCACTTACTTAAAAAGGATAAATAATTTTACCTTTATAGATTGTATACTCAACCTTTCCTTTTAAACGCATCCCTAAAAATGCAGAATTTTTAGAAAGGCTTAAAAAATCATCTTTTTTTACCACCCATTCTTTGGAAGGATCCAATATTATCAATTCCGCAGGCTTACCTATTGCCAAAGTTCCTTTATCTATTTTTAAAATCTTACTAGGATTGATACAGAAAAGTTCTACTAATTTACACCAGTCAATCAGACCAGGTTCTACTAGATATGTGATTGCTACTGCCAGTTCTGTCTCTAACCCAATTGTTCCGAATTCAGCATTTTCAAACTCAACCTCTTTCTCATGTTCGGTATGGGGTGCATGGTCTGAAGCGATACAGTCAATGATACCTTCTTTTAAAGCCTCTTTAATAGCTAAAAGATCCTCTTTTTTTCTCAAAGGAGGATTTACTTTTTTGTTAGTATCGAAATTTAAAAGTTCTTCCTCCGTCAAAGAGAAATAATGGGGAGCGGTATCGCAGGTAACTCTTATACCTTCTTTTTTAGCTTTAGCGATCAGATCCACCGATTCTTTACAACTTACATGGGTGATATGGATAGGTGCATTTATCTTCTTAGATAATTTTATATCCCTCTCTACCCTTCTATACTCTGCTTCCTTAGGAATACCTCTTAACCCTAAACGTGTAGAGATAACCCCTAAATTTACCATCCCTTTTGAAGAGAGACTTTTATCTTCACAATGAAGGAGCAAAAGTAGATCTTTTTCTTTTGCCTCCTGCATCGCTTTAAGAAGCAAATTTTCATCATCTACAGATGAACCATCATCGGTGATGGCTACAACCCCTTCTTTTTTTAAAGCTTCAAAATCTACTAAAACTTTTCCTTCTCTTCTTAAAGTAATAGTAGAGGCGATTAATACATCTATTCGGGCTGTCCTTTTAATCCTTTCTTTTAATAATCTTACCGCTTCTGGAGAATCTATGGCAGGATCAGTATTAGGCATAACTAAGATTGTGGTTATTCCCCCTTTGCTGGCAGCTTCTGTTCCAGTAAGAATTGTCTCTTTGTCTTCTCTACCCGGCTCTCTTAGATGCACATGTAAATCTATTAGAGCAGGCATAACTATTCTATCTTTGGCGGAAATAATATTATCTACATTTTCTTCTATTTTTTTATTTATTTTTTTAATGATGCCTTCCTCAATTAAAATATCTGCTTCTCCTATCAAATTATTAACTGGATCAACGATATAACCTTCTTTAATAATTAAACGCATATTTTTCTTTACCTTGAGAGACTAAATATAAAACTGCCATCCTCACCGCAATCCCATTGGTAACTTGCTCTAAAATTACAGAATCTTTGCCATCCGCTACTTCGCTAGATATCTCTACTCCTCTATTCAGAGGTCCTGGATGCATAATTAAGATATTCTTTTTTAATTTTTTAAGTCTTTCAGCAGTTATTCCGTACTCTTTAAAATAATCTAAACTGGAAGGGAAAATACTCCTTTCATCTCTCTCTAACTGCATCCTTAATACATTTACACAGTCCGCTCCTTTTAATGCCTCATCGAGGTCAGTAACTGCACGCACTCCTAATTTTTCAATCTCTGCAGGTAAAAGCGAAGCAGGTGCACATACACATACATTTGCTCCCAATTTAGTTAGACCCCAGATATTAGAACGCGCTACCCTTGAATGAGCGATATCTCCTACAATAGTTACGTTTAAACCAGCTATTTTGCCAAATTTCTCCTTTAAAGTAAAGATATCTAAAAGGGCCTGGGTTGGATGTTCGTGCCAACCATCTCCCGCATTAATTACACTCACTCCTACATTGCGAGCCAAAAGATGCGCTGCACCTGAGGAGTTATGCCTTAAAACAATTATATCGATCTTTAATGCCTCTAAATTCTTTCCTGTATCTACTAAACTCTCTCCTTTTCTAACGCTTGAGGTATCTGCAATTATATTTATCACATCGCAAGAAAGTCTCTTGGCTGCAATTTCAAAAGATACACGCGTGCGGGTTGAAGGTTCATAAAAAAGATTAACCACTGTCTTTCCTCTTAAAGCTGGGACCTTTTTAATCTGACGGCTAGATACCTCTTTAAATGATTCTGCAGTCTCTAAGATTAGTTCTACCTCCTCTTTGCTCAAATCTGCCAAACCTAAAAGGTCTTTTCTCTCCCAAACTAACTTCTTCATAATTCTATAATTACTACTTCCTCTTTCCCATCTACTTCTTCCAAATATACTTCCACAAATTCATCTTTTGCAGTAGGAATATTTTTCCCTACATAATCTGCCCTTATAGGAAGCTCTCTATGCCCGCGATCGATTAAAACCGCTACCTGAATAGTTTTAGGTCTACCGAAATCTATTAAAGCATCTAAGGCAGCTCTGATTGTTCTTCCTGTATACAGAACATCATCTACCAAAATTATATTTTTATCATTGATATCAAAATCTATCTCTGTCTTATGTACTACTGGATGGGGAGCAATCAAAGTAAGATCGTCTCGATAAAGGGTAATATCTAAAATCCCTACTGGTACAGATCTATCTTCGATATTTTTAATCTGTTCGCATAATCTCTGTGCCAGATAAACTCCCCGCGTTCTTATACCGATAAGGCACAGATCCTGAGCACCCCTGTTTCTCTCCAGTATCTCATGGGCGATGCGAATGAGTGCTCGTCTTATTGCCTCTCTGTCCAGGATCTTAATTTTTTTCATCTCTGGTTAAAAAAAATCCCAACCTTACTTATAGGTTGGGCATTTATTTTTAATAATTATTGTATTCATCTTCTTTTACCTTTCTGGCCTCTCCTGGACCAGTTTAAAGGTTCTTTTAAAAAATACCATATAGATATAATTTTGTCAAGATAAAGTTATCTTTTTAGGAATAGCTAATATCGATCCCCATACACCATTTTTTTCTGGCCAACCCTTTTCTATATTTAAAATAGGAGGTAAGTTTTCATTAATCCTTTGGAGGTGATAGCCTCTTTCACTAAACCATTTACCTACAGATAAATCTTCTTCTGGTGTATGCAAATCTACAATAAAATAGGGCCTAAAATTTCTTACAGTTTGTTCTGCACCTTTTAATATCTTGGCTTCTGCACCTTCTGTATCTATCTTTATTAAAGAAACTTTTTCCAATTTTAATTCCCTTATAAGGGAATCTAATGTTTTTATTAAGATTTTATTTCCCTTATATGAAGATAAATTTTCTTTAATATATTCAAAAAGAATACCATGGGGATGATGAGGTTTACTTAAAATTATTCCCTCTCCATCCGTATCACCTACAGCGATATTTAAAGTTATCACGTTCTTACAGTAATTCTTTTGGAGATGCCATTTTAATTCCTCAAAAGCTAAATTGTAAGGTTCAATGGCTATGACTTTACCCTGATTGCCTACAATTCGAGAAAAATATAAAGTATGTACACCCCAATTAGCTCCTACATCAATTACTACATCCCCTTCTTTTAGAATTTCTCTAAATCTTTTCTGGTGCCAGCGCTCAACATCAGAATAGATTGCCATCAATTGGGTAAAAATACTTACCCTAAATTGCATCCCCTTCAAAGGACCAAAAAGGATCCGGTGTATAGAACCTTCTCTATAATACCATTTAATTATTTTCTTAAATAAATTATCTCTCATTTCAAATTACTACCACAAATTCGCCCTTTGGTTTCTTCAAAGAAAAATCTTCGATGAGCTTACTTACGTAGTTCCTTTTTATCTCCTCAAATTTTTTAGTCAATTCCCTTAGCACCACAATCTCTTTCTCACCAAATATCTCTTCTATATCTTTTAAGGTAGCCAATATCCGGTGGCAGGATTCATAAAAAACAACCGTAGAATCCAAATCTTTTATTTTTATCAGATAATTTCTTCTGGCAATTTTTTTGCGGGGCAGAAATCCTGCAAAGAAAAATTTATGCGTTGGCTTCCCGGATAAAACTAAAGCAGAAATCAAGGCAACCGGCCCAGGAATGGCAGTAATAGGGATATTATTTTTTATAGCTAAATTTATTAAGTTATAACCTGGATCTAGTATCCCAGGAGTTCCTGCATCAGAAACTAAAGCGATATCCTTTCCTTCCTTCAAAAGTCTAATTAGATAATCTGCCTTTACAAACCTGTTATGCTGATAGAAACTACAGGTCTGTGTTTTAATTCCATAATGGTCTAATAAAATCTTTGTATGTCTGGTGTCCTCACAGGCGATTAAATTTACACTCTTTAAAACCTCCAAAGCGCGTAAGGAAATATCCTTTAAATTACCGATGGGAGTAGAAACTATATAAAGCATTATTCTACAGTCACTGATTTAGCTAAATTGCGCGGTTGATCCACATCACAGCCTCTTTTTACCGCAATATGATAGGCTAAAAGTTGTAGAGGTAAAGCTACTAACAATGGAGAGAGAAATTCATCTATCTTAGGAATATAGATAATCTCTTTAGTAAATTCTTCTATTCTCTCATCTCCTTGTGTAGCTATAGCGATGATTTTACCTTGCCGACTTTTAATCTCTTGGATATTAGAGATCATCTTCTCATAAACTTTTGATTCCACACAGATACAGACTACTGCTCGATACTCATCTATTAAAGCGATCGGTCCATGTTTCATTTCTCCTGCAGGATAACCTTCCGCAGGTATATAAGAGATCTCTTTTAATTTTAAAGCACCTTCCAATGCGGAAGGATAGTTTATATTTCTGCCTAAGTAAAGGAAAGAGCCAAAATGAGAATGCCTTTTAGCAATCTTTATAACTGTATTTAAATTAGAAAGTATCTGATTTTGTTTTTCAGGAACCCCTTTTAATGCCTCCAGATAAAATTTTATCTCCTCTTTACTTATAAGACCTCTAAGACTTGCTAAATAAAAAGAGAAAAGATAAAGTATAGCTAACTGCGCAGTATAGGCTTTTGTAGAAGCAACACTTATCTCCGGACCTGCATGGGTATAGATAACCCCATCAGATTCTCTGGTTAGACTAGAACCTAAGACATTACATACGGAGAGAATCTTTGCTCCTTTTGCCTTTGCCTCTCTTATACTAGCAATGGTATCAGCTGTCTCTCCAGATTGACTTATCGCAACAACTAATGTCTCTTTATCGATAAGATGCCTGCGATAACGAAATTCACTAGAAACCTCTACAGATGTGGGTAGATTACATAAAGCTTCTAAAATATATTTACCAACCAAACCTGCATGGTAAGCGGTTCCGCAGGCAACGATATAGATACTTTTTATCTTTAAGAAATCTTGCTCTTTTATCCTTAACTCTTCAAAAAATATATCTAGTTCTTTTACCCTACGATTCAAAATTCCCTCTAAAATCTTTGGTTGCTCATAAATCTCCTTCAACATAAAATGCTTAAAACCAAGCTTCTTTGCCTCTTCTGTTGTCCAATTGATCCGGATGGGTTGCCTCTCTATTATCTTTCCCTCAAAATCTGTAATTTTAATCTTATCCTTCTTTAAAACAACAATCTCATTTTCCTCTAAAAATATAACCTCCTTTGTATAATCTAAAAGAGCAGGTATATCTGAAGCTAAAAAATTCTCTCTTTCGCCTAAACCTACAATCAAAGGACTTTGGAATCTTGCACCAATTAACTTATCCGGTTCTTTCTCCGAGATCACAGCAATGGCAAATGAACCTTTAAGTCTTTTTACCGCCCTTCTTGTTGCCTCTTCTAAAGAAGAATCCTTATGAAACTTTTCAATTAGATGCACAATCACCTCTGTATCTGTCTGACTTCTAAACTGATGAGCTTCCTTTATAAGTTCATCTTTTAATTCTTTATAATTCTCAATTATTCCGTTATGAACCAAAACGATTTCTTCTTTACAGTCTAAATGTGGATGGGCATTTATCCTATTTGGCTCACCATGGGTTGCCCAACGGGTATGAGCGATCCCTAAAGAACCAAAGAGTGGTTTCTTTTCTAAAAGGGATTCTAAACTCTTCACTTTACCTGAAATTTTTCTTATGGAAATTGCTTTTTTATGCTCTAAGTAAGTAGCCATCCCACTTGAATCGTAACCGCGGTACTCTAAACGTCTTAAACCATCAAGAAGGATCTTTTGGGCAGGCTTTTGACCGATATAACCGATTATTCCGCACATTTTAAAAATTATACATATTCAATAGTACTTGGTGGTTTTGGGGTGATATCGTAAAGAACTTTTACTACCGAAGGTATCTCAGTGGTAATTCTTTTCTGTATCCGCATCAATTTATTAAAATTGATTCTAGAAGGTTTTGCTCTCAAAGCATCCTCTGAATCTACACATCTTATCGCAATTATATCTCCAAAGGACCTTTTTCCTTTAGATAAACCTGTAGCTTTATCAGAAAACAAGACTGCAAAAGCTTGAAATTTCTTTATATTTTTTAGTTCCTCCTCTACGATTTTAGTTGCTTTTCTAATTATCTCTACCTTTTGGGGGGTTACTTCCCCGATTATCCTTGTAGCTAAACCCGGGCCAGGAAAAGGCATACGAGCATAGATAGAAGGAGGCAGACCCAGTTCCTTTGCTACCTTTCTTACCTGAGGCTTAAATAGATCCTTTAAAGGTTCAATGATCTTTAGCCCAAATTTTTCCGGTAAAATCCCAATCTGCTCTAAAACATTATGTTGAGTCTTTATACCTTTTTTTGTCTCAATAATATCTGCAGCGATCGTTCCTTGGATAAGAAATTTTGCTCTGTATTTTTTTACTGCTTCTCCTAAAACTTCATAAAAGGTCTGACGGAATTTTTTTCTTTTCTCTTCAGGATCAATTATCCCTTTTAAATTTTTAAAAAAATATTTTGCCTTATTTAAAATAATCAGATCTATCCCTAAATTTTTTAAGATATCACGCACAAACTGAGATTCATCCTGACGCATCAGGCCATCATCGATAAAAATAACCTTTAGCTTATCTCTTAAAACCCGATGCACTAAAACCGTAGCAGTAGTAGAATCTACCCCTCCAGAGGTAGCAGAGATAGCTTTTTGACCATTAAGGATGGGTTTTAATTCTCTTATCTTTTCTTCTATAAATTTTTTAACATTAAATTTTTTCATATTTTTATCATCCCTCCTTCTTTATCGTCCCCAACCGGATTCGAACCGGTGCCGAGGGCTCGAAAGGCCCTTGTCCTAGGCCTCTAGACGATGGGGACGAGAATTCAATCTTCCTCTTTTACTACATGAGCTAAGGAAGCAACTTTATCTTTGGGCTCCAATCTTATAACCCTTACTCCTTGCGCAGATCTACTTGTAAGCCGTATATCTTTTACCAAACAACGCAAAAATATTCCCTTTTGAGTAATTACCATAATCTCATCTTTATCTATAACCGCTTTTATCCCTACAACCTTACCATTCTTTGAAGTAATTTTCATATTAATTATTCCTCTGCCTGCCCTTCTCTGTAAGCGGTATTCTTTTACAGGAGTACGTTTAGCAAAACCAAACTCAGAGATAGTTAATATATCCTTATCTTTACTGACAACTTCCATACCTACTACTTGATCATTTTTAGCTAAGTTGATTGCTCTTACTCCCTTAGCAGTCCTGCCCATGGGACGGATTTGACTCTCAGAAAATCTAATTGCTTTACCTAAAGAAGAGGCAACTAAAATTTCCTGTTTGCCATCTGTTAATTCTACACCGATTAATTCATCATTCTTTTCTAAACTTAGAGCTATTATCCCTGTGCGTCGAGGATTGGAGAATTCTTTAAGGGAAGTTTTCTTTATTAAACCTGATTTGGTTACCATAACGATAAATTTATCTTCTGAGAATTCCTTAACTGGCATTGTAGCACTTACCTTTTCATCTGCTGAGATCTGAATAAGATTAATTATAGGCTTGCCTCTTGCAGTCCTACCTGCCTGAGGGATCTCATAAACTTTTAACCAATAAAGTCTTCCTTTATCAGTAAAGACAAGTAGATAATCTTTTGTAGAAGCAATAAAGAGATGTTCAATAAAATCCTCCTCTTTAAGTTCTGCAGCAGTAACACCCTTTCCGCCCCTTCTCTGTCGGCGATAACTGGAGACAGCTAACCTTTTAATATAACCGCAATGACTTATAGTTACCACTACATCTTCTTCCGCAATAAGGTCTTCGATCTCAAGTTCTTCTACCTCTCTAGCTATCTCTGTAATACGCTGATCAGCGTATCTCTGTTTTAATTGTTGAAGCTCTTCTTTAATAATTTGTTCTATCTTTTTCTCTGAACCCAATATTGATTGGTAAATTTGAATATTTTTAATCAACTCTAAATACTCCTTATCAATTTTTTCCCTCTCCAAATTGGTAAGCCTTTGCAGTTGCATCTCTAAGATTGCCTTTGCTTGCACTTCACTCAAAGAGAAATTCTTCATTAAGGCTACCTTAGCAATCTCTGCATCTTTACTGGTCTTAATTATCTTTATTACCTTATCTAAATTTTTAAGACAGATTTTAAGCCCCTCTAAAATATGGGCGCGCTGTTTTGCTTTTCCCAAATCAAAAATTGTTCTTCTACGAATAATCTCTTTTCTATGCAAAACATAACTCTCCAAAAGTTGCTTGAGGTTTAAAATTTTTGGTCTGCCTTCTACCAAAGCTAAATTGATAATCCCATAAGTTATCTCTAGTTGTGTGTGCTTAAATAACTGATTTATCACAATCTGGGGTTCGGTATCTCTTTTTAGTTCTATTACAATCCTTAATCCCTCTTTATCTGATTCATCCCTTATATCAGAGATCCCTTCGATTTTTTTTGTCTCTACTAAATTAGCAATATCTTCGATAAGGGAGGCTTTACTTACCTGAAATGGGATCTGACTAATTATAATTAAGTCTTTTGCCTGTTTCTGATGCTCTACAGAAACTTTTGCTCTTAAAGTAATCTTCCCTTTTCCTGTAGAGTAAGCTTCTTTTATCCCCTCTGTACCACAGATAATACCTCCGGTAGGAAAATCAGGGCCTTTTATATAACGCAAAAGTTCATTTATCTGACAATCAGGATGGTCTAAATAATAGAGAAGCCCATCTACAACTTCTCCTAAATTATGGGGAGGCATATTTGTAGCCATACCCACAGCAATTCCTGAAGAACCATTTACCAAAAGATTAGGTAGAAGACTGGGTAGAACCTGAGGTTCTCTTAAAGAATTATCAAAATTGGGCATAAAATCTACAGTATCCTTTTCAATATCTACTAGCATCTCCTCAGCAATAGGAAAAAGCCTTGCTTCTGTATAGCGCATCGCTGCAGGAGCATCTCCATCGATTGAACCGAAATTGCCTTGACCTTCAATTAAAGGATAGCGTAGGGAAAAATCTTGAGCCATCCTTACTAAACTATCATATACCGCCATATCTCCATGAGGATGGTATCTTCCTAAACAATCTCCTACTATACGGGCGCACTTTTTATAAGGTTTGTTATGTTCTAAGTTTAATTCCTTCATTGTGTAGAGGATCCTTCTCTGAACTGGCTTTAATCCATCCCGCACATCAGGAAGGGCTCTGCCTACGATTACACTCATAGCATAGTTCAGGTAAGAATCCTTTACCTCTTCTTCAATATACCGATTAATTATTTTCTCATTCCTTGCATACATATTTTTATATATCGAGATTCTTTACTTGATGAGCATAATTTTCAATAAATTCTCTCCTTGGTTCTACTTCTTCTCCCATTAAAATAGTAAAGATCCTATCCGCTTCTACCGCATCCTCTAAAGTTACTTTTAAAAGGATACGTTTCTCTGGATCCATAGTAGTTTCCCAAAGTTGTTGAGGATTCATCTCTCCTAAGCCTTTATATCTCTGAATAGCTATTCCTTTGGAGGCATTTTCTTTTACAAAATTTAATATCTCTTTTAAAGAATAAAAATAAAAAATTTGTTTATCTTCTGTGATCTTAAAAAGGGGTTTTTGTTTCTTTTCTTCAGAGGGAAAATAATAATCTGTATCTAAACCCAATTTTTCTAACCTTTGTAAGATTCTCTCTATCTCTTGGGTTTCAAAAATTTCCAAAACTTCTGCTTCTTCTTCTCTGGCAGTCAATTTTGCTAACTCTTGATCATTACAGGCAAAATGAATATTTTGCCCCACTTTTACCTTATAAATGGGTAATTTTTTGGGTTTTTGGCTTCTAAAATGCCATATTTCTTGCAATTTTATTCCCCTTTTTTCCAAAATTTGCTGATATTTTTCCAATTCTTGAAGTCTTTCCAATATCTCTTTAAATTGATGATCAGTATAGGTTTGTTTGTTTTTTAGATTCTCTAGTTTTAGCCCTTCTTTACCTAATTCTAAAATTAAATTATTCATCTCTTCTTCAGTTTGAATGTATTCTTCCCGATTTCCCCTTTTTATGCGATAAAGTGGGGGTTGAGCGATATAAACATAACCTTCTTCAATAAGTTTAGGCATCTGCCGATACAAAAGAGTCAACAGAAGCGTGCGGATATGGGAACCATCTACATCTGCATCTGCCATAATCACAATTTTATGATAGCGCAACTTTGTTATATCAAATTCTTCTCCTATACTTGTGCCTAAAGCAGTGATAATGGTGCGGATTTCTTCATTAGAAAGGATCTTATCTAAACGCGCCTTTTCTATATTCAAAATCTTTCCTTTTATAGGTAAGATTGCTTGAAATCTTCTATCTCTACCTTGTTTTGCACTTCCTCCTGCAGAGTCTCCTTCTACAATATAGAGTTCGCATAAACGAGGGTCTTTTTCAGAACAATCTGCTAGTTTTCCAGGAAGACCTGCACTCTCTAAAGCTCCTTTTCTCCTTACCAATTCCCTTGCTTTACGCGCTGCCTCCCTTGCCCTAGCAGCAGTAACCACCTTATCTATGATTCTATTCGCTACTGAGGGATGTTCCTCAAAATATGAACTCAAAGCTTCAAAACTTATAGAGGAAACCAAACCTTCAATCTCAGAGTTCCCTAATTTTGTTTTTGTCTGACCTTCAAATTGAGGATTGGGAAGTTTAAGGTTAATCACTGCGGTTAAGCCTTCCCTTACATCTTCACCGGTAAGGGAGAGTTCTTCCTTTAAAAATCCTTTCTGTTTTGCATACTGATTGATCGCTCTAGTAAGAGCGGAACGGAAACCAGAAAGATGCGTACCCCCTTCGATAGTATTTATATTATTAGCAAAGGAAAAAACTGTTTCTGTATAACCTTCGTTATATTGTAAAGCTACCTCTAAGATAACTGAATCTTGGCTCTTCTCAAAATAGATCACTTTTGGATGTAGAGGATTTTTATTTTTATTTAGATACTCTACAAAAGAAACAATCCCACCCTCAAATTGAAATGTAGCTTCTTTATCTGTCCGTTCATCTACTAATTTTATCTTTAAACCTTTATTTAGAAAGGCAAGTTCTCTCAGGCGCTGGGAGAGGATATCATAGGAGAAATCGATTCTGTTAAAGATACTGCGATCAGGTTTAAAAGTAACTTTTGTTCCAGTGGTGGAAGATTTACCGATCACTGTAAGGCGGGAAACAGTTTTTCCTCTCTCATAGCGCTGGTGGTATATCTTGTTATCCCTTCTTACCTCTACTTCTAACCATTCTGATAAAGCATTTACTACACTTACCCCTACTCCATGCAGACCACCTGCTACTTTATAAACGCGGTGGTCAAACTTTCCTCCTGCATGCAAAGTAGTCATAACTACTTCCACTGCAGGCTTTTTTTCTGTCTTATGCATATCTACAGGGATCCCTCTTCCATCATCAGTAACACTTATACTATTATCGGGATGTATAACTACCTCTATATTTTTACAATAACCTGCTAAAGCCTCATCTACAGAGTTATCACAAACTTCATAGACCAAATGGTGTAGTCCACGCACAGAGGTATCTCCTATATACATTGCAGGCCTGCGTCTTACCGCCTCTATCCCTTCTAAAACTTGAATGGTGGTAGCATCGTAAGGTTTATCTTTTAATTTTGTAGATAAATTTATTTTTGTAGATAGATTCTTTTTCATCCTTTAACCTTTAAGACAGAACTTTACATCTTTTAATCCTAAATCTTCTAAAATTTTTTCTTTTTTCTGATGTAGATGATAAAGCCATGCTGAAGAATCTATCCCAATAGATAATATACCATTATAGAATGAGAGAAATTTTATATGCCTGTATTCTGTCTTTGTCAAGATTTTTTTTAACTGTTTACTGTAAAAAGATAATTTTTTCCTCTTATTTAAAGAAAGCTCTCCTATAACTTCTTTAACTATATTTTTACATTCCATAGTTTAGCTTAAACGCATAGGTAGAACTATATAGAGGTAATCTGGTTTTCTAATTACTGCGGGCTTTTCCGATTCAGTAAATTCTATTTCAACTTTTTCATCTTTTAATACCTTTAAAACATCGATTAAAAAATCAGGGTTAAAACCAATTACCAAATCTTTTCCGGTATAATCTATTCCTACCTCCTCCCTTAGCTCACCAATATCAGGAGTAGATTTAGAAATAACTAGTTTATTTTTAGTAAGCTCTAATTTTACCGCCTGATAATCCGGAGTTGCCAAAAGATTTGCCCTTCTTATCCCTCCTAAAAAAGCTTCTCTTGAAATGAGCATTTTACAATTAGATACAGCAGGAATTACCTGTTGGTAATCAGGGAATTCTCCCTCTATAAGCCGAGAAATAATAGTTAAGCCATCCAATTCAAACATTACCTGATTTTTGTCCAAAATAAGTTTTAATTGTTTTCCCTCCTCTAAATTACGATTCAATTCATGGATAGCTTTTATAGGAATAATAATTTTTATCTCTTTATTTATAGGATTGGTTAGTTTTCTTTTAGCAATTGCTAACCTTCTTCCATCTGTAGCTACCACATTTAAAGAATTATTCTTTATCTCAAAGAGAATACCATTAAGGATGTATCTTGTCTCTTCTGTTGATACAGCAAAAGAGGTTAATTCTAACATTTCTTTTAAAATTCCTTGTTCTAAAATAATTACCTCTTTATTTTTAAATTCAGGTAATTTTGGAAATTCTTCTTTAGGAAGACCGGTTATCTTAAATTCACAGAAATCTGTTTTAATAATTAGGGTATTGTTTTTTTTAGTAGTTATCTCTACATCCTCTGTAGGTAACTCCCTAATAATATCACTGAATCTTTTTGCAGGTACACTTATACCTCCAGATTCAGTTACCTCTGTAGTTAAATTTACAATTATTCCTATATCTAAATCTGTAGCGCTAAGTATAATACTTTCCTGTTGGGTTTGTAATAAAATATAAGAAAGAATTGGTAGGGTAGATTTTGTAGTAATTACTCCTTGAATTTTTTGAATTCCAGAGATTAAATTTTGTTTTTTAATCTTTATCCACATATATACCTCCTGTTATTATTTTTAAATTTCATAGTAATATTAGTTAATTGTTAATATTTTTAAAAAACCAATTTTAAATATAAAATAACTAATAAGATCTGTTAATTATCTGTTAATAAGATTTTATAATTTTAATAATCTCCTCTATTTTATTCTGTAATTGAGGATTTAAATTTAATTCTGATTTTATTTTATTATAAGCATGCAAAACTGTAGTATGGTCTTTTCCCCCTAAATATTCTCCAATTTCAGGTAGTGATAATTCTGTTAATTCTCTACATAGATACATAGCTAATTGACGGCAAAATACGATATTTTTATTTCTCTTTTTACTTTTTAATTCCACCAAAGATAGACCAAAAAAAGAAGCTACACAATTTAATATCTGTTCTATAGTTATAAGTTTCTGAGGTTCTTTTATAAGGTCTCTTAAAACCTCTTTTGTTAAATCTAAAGTTATAGGTTTATTTTCTAACATCGCATAAGCAATTACTCTAATTAAGGCTCCCTCTAACTCTCTGATATTAGTTTTTATAAGTTGAGCGATGAAGTATATTACCTCATCATCCATCTTTATAGGTTCATTCTCTATCTTTTTTTTTAGAATAGCGATGCGCGTTTCTAAATCTGGTGGTTGGATATCGGTAATTAGACCCCAACCAAAACGCGAAACAAGCCTTTCCTCTAAATGAGGTATCTCTTTAGGTGATCTATCAGAAGAGATAATTATCTGTTTATGTGCGTCATAGAGAGTATTGAAGGTATGAAAGAACTCTTCCTGGGTTGATTCTTTACCTGCAATAAAATGAATATCATCAATCACTAATACATCAACATTCCTATATCTCTGACGGAAAGTTGAGGTAGTCTGGTGTCTTATTGCTTCAATAAGTTCATTAGTAAATTTTTCTGAAGGGATATAAAGGACCTTTAAGGTATCTTTGTAAATCTGTTTTACCCGATAACAGATCGCTTGCATAAGGTGAGTTTTTCCAAGGCCCACTCCTCCATAGATAAATAAAGGATTGTAGGATTTACCTGGGGATTCTGCCACTGCTAAGGAGCAGGCATGGGCAAAACGGTTAGAAGGTCCAACTACGAAATTTTCAAAAGTATACCTCGGATTTAAAATCGAAGTCGTGCTTTGTTCTCTTATTCTATTTTCAAATTCCTTATGTTTTTTTTCTAAATCTTTGTTTCTCAAATTTGGGTTTATAACTAACTCTACAGATAATTCTTTTTGGAGATTATTTTTAATTATTTTCTTAATCAATTCTAAATAATGTTCTCTTATCCATCCTTTAAAGAATTCATCAGGAACTTCTAAGATAATCTCTTTATCAGTTATTTCTTTAAAATTTAAAGGTTTAATCCAGGCCTCAAAAAGAGTCTCTCCTAATTCGCTCTTTAAGGCTTCCTTAATTTTTTCCCAATTCTGTTTTATTCCCATGATTTTTGCACAATTTCCACAACTTATTCACAAAAATAATTCTTCTGTAGAAATCTTATTATAACAGGAATATGGGTATTTTCAAGCTTTTTCTTTTTTCTTGACTGGATATTTTTTTATGTTATAATTTTTTTACTTTTAAAAATGAAAAAACATCTTAAGACTCCCACAAATATTAGAGGTAAGCGCAGGCACGGTTTTTTAAGACGGATGCGCACCTCTGCAGGAAGAAAAATTCTTAGTCGGAGAAGACATAAAGGAAGGAAAAGACTTATTCCCTTATGATAAAGAAATTTTTATTAGCAGTTCTCTCCTTCTATCAAAATTATATCTCCGGGCTCCTTCCGAAGAGTTGTTATTTTGAGCCTTCTTGTTCACAATACAGTCGTGAAGTTATATTAAAGGAAGGAGTATTTTTAGGTCTTCTGAAAAGTTTTTTGCGTCTTCTCAGATGCCAAGGATTTTCAAAAATAGTTTTTAGAAAAAACTCCTCTTAAGATGGAAGAGAGAAGATTTTTTTTAGCTTTAATTCTTTCTTTATTAGTAATCTTTAGTTGGTATAGATGGGTTTCTAAATTCTATCATATTGAAAAACAAGAACTTACAGAAATAAATCCTTCTTTTACCCTTTCTTTATCCGAACCTGAAAAAGAAGAGAAAATCAATTGGTTTAAAAATGAGATAATTTTTGAACCTTCTTTAGGTACAATTAATAAAATTATCTTTAAAGAATTTCAAAATTATGAATTTATTCTCAAAGAGGGGTTTTTATTAAGATTAAATAATCTTAATTTAAAAAATTTTTATGAAGATAAAGAAAAAAAGATAATTAAAGAGTTTAATTTTTCTAACCATAATTATTGCATAGACTTAAGAATAAAATTTCAAAATTTAACCTCCTCTCCTTTATTAATTAAACCAGAATTAGTGCTTCTTACTTTACCATCTACAGGTTCTTTAGAGACACGGTTTTGGGAAGTGGCTTTAAAACAAGAATTAAATATTTTTCGTACTTCTCCTTCTAAAAACTTTTTATTAAAAGAGGTAGAAATCTTAGCTTTTCGCAATCAATATTTTTGTATGATTATTGAATCCAAAGACTTACAAAAATTTACTGCTTTTATAAATAAAGCTAATAAAGAAATCGGGATTATTCCCCAAATAGAAATTCCTGAAAATCAAGAAAAAGAATTAAATTTTCTTATCTATATAGGACCTCAAGACTTAGAAAAAATTACTTCTTTAAATAAAGAATGGAATTTTGTTTTATATTATGGATTTTTTAATAGTATCTCTAAAGGAATTCTTTATTTATTAAGATTTTTTTATAAAATTTTTCAAAATTGGGGTATTGCTTTAATCATTTTAAGTATATTTATTTATTTCTTACTCTATCCTTTGACTTTTAAACAAATCTCTTCATTAAAAAAGATTCAGAAGTTACAGCCACAAATAGAAGAATTAAAAAGAAATTATAAAAATAATCCTCAAAGATTAAATAAAGAAATCTTAGAATTATATAAAAAAGAAGGGATAAATCCTTTTGGAGGTTGTTTACCTTTAATTTTACAAATTCCTATATTCTTTGCTCTTTATCAAGCTTTAATGCGGGCTTGGGAATTAAAAGGAAAAAGTTTCTTATGGATTAAAGATCTTTCTAAGCCAGATGAGATAATTATTTTTGGTAAGAGTATTCATCTTTTACCTCTAATTTTAATATTGGTAATGTTTATACAGCAAAAACGTTCTCAAATAATTACTTCTTCTGAAAGAGAACAGCAAAAATTAATCACTTTAATTTTCCCCTTTTTAATTGGGATAATTTTTTATTCTCTTCCTTCAGGATTAGTTCTTTATTGGCTAATAAATACTCTTTTATTAACTCTATTTCAATCTGGTTTGAAAAAATGAGCAGAACAAGAGTAATAGAAATAGAAGGTAAAACAATTAAAGAAGCAATTCAGAAAGCATTAAAAGAGATAAAACTTCCTTTAAACCGCATTAAGATTCAAATTTTAAGAGAGGAAGAAAAAGGATTATTTAAATTATCTGGAGCAAAATCTGCAAAAATAAGAATTTTGATAAAATAATTTCTCTTGACAAATTTTAATTTTAAGTTAAAATAAAAATGTTTCTTGAGGAACATTTTGTAAGTATATAATTTACAATGGGTAAGATAATTGCAATCTGTAATCAAAAAGGAGGAACAGGAAAGACTACCAGTGCAATAAATTTAGCCAGTTATATAGCTCTGGAAGGAAAGAAAGTTTTATTAATTGACCTTGATCCCCAGGCAAATGCTACTAGTGGTTTAGGAATAAATAAATATAAAGTAGAAAAAAGTACCTATCATGTAATATTAGAAGAAACTCCTTTAAAAGAAATTCTTCAATCTACCCCTATAGAAAATCTTTGGCTTGCTCCTGCAAATATAGATCTTACAGGAGCAGAAATAGAATTGGTAGGAATATGGGGAAGAGAGAATTGCTTAAAAAGAAAATTATTTCCTTTAAAAGAAGAATTTGATTTTATTTTTATTGATTCTCCTCCTTCTTTAGGTCTCTTAACTATAAATGCCTTATGCGCAGCTGAATCTATACTTATTCCTGTACAATGTGAATATTATGCTTTAGAGGGGCTGACTCAACTTCTTAAAACAATTGCACTTGTAAGAGAAAATCTCAATTCCAATTTAACGATTGAAGGTGTGTTCTTAACTATGGCAGATTTTCGTACCAATTTAACCCACGAAGTTATCGCAGAAGTAAAACGTTTTTTTTCTGGAAATCCTCAATTGGGTTCATATTTTTGTGCTCCGGTATTTGAAACAATTATACCCCGGAGTATCCGTTTAAGTGAAGCTCCTAGTTTTGGCAAACCCATTGTTTTATACGATAAGGATTCCACAGGAGCACAAAAATATGCAGAATTAGCTAAAGAATTAATAATGAATAATCAAAAAAAGGAGCAAGGAGATGGAAAAGAAAAGTTTAGGTAGAGGAATTGAGGCATTAATTCCTACTTCTGAGAAATGTGAAAAAGCGATTTATATTAGATTAGAAGAAATAAAACCTAATCCTTATCAAGCACGTCAAGAATTTGATGAGGAAAGTCTTCAAGAATTATGCCAATCTATTCAGGAGAAGGGCTTACTTCAACCTGTAATTGTACGTAAGAAAGCAGATGGTTATGAATTAATTGCTGGGGAGAGGAGATGGCGCGCAGCTAAGTTATTGAATATCAAAGAGATACCAGCAATTATTCGTGAAGCAGATGAAAAGGAAACTTTAGAGCTTTCCTTAATTGAAAATTTACAAAGAAAGGATTTAAATCCTATTGAGGAAGCAAAAGCTTTTCAATATTTAATAGAAAAATTTGGTTTAACCCAAGAAGAAATAAGTCGTTTAGTAGGGAAATCGCGCGTTTCTATAACTAATCTTTTAAGATTATTAAAATTACCTCTGGAAATTCAAGAAGAGATAAGAAAAGGAAGAATCTCTTTTACCCATGGGCGCTTGCTTTTAGAAGTAGAAGAACCGAATCAGCAAAGGTTACTTGCTCAGAAAATTATCTCTAAGTCATTGTCAATAAAAGACTTAGAAAATTTAATCCGAAAAGTCTCTCCTAAGAAGCCAAAAACTAAAAAACCCCTTGATCCTTATTTGTTAGCATGGCAACAAGAACTACAAAGAATTTTTGGCACTAAAGTTAATATCTTTAAAGGTAAAAAACATGGATTTATTAAAATTGAATTCTACTCTTCAGAAGAGTTAGAAAGGTTATTAGAACTCTTAAGGAGGTTAAGTTAAATATGGCAATTCAGGCAACTTTAATCTTAATTAAACCTGATGGATTAAAAAAGTCTCTGACTGGCAATATCTTAACCCGACTTTCAGAAACAAAACTGGAGATAGTGGGTGCTAAAATTGTGAGGGTATCCAGAGAATTAGCTGAGGAACATTATAAGCATTTAAAGGATAAGCCTTTTTTTGAAGATTTAATTAAGTATATCCAAGGAGAATTTCATGGGCGTAGGAAAGTGATGGCTTTAGTCTATTGGGGAGAAGATGCAATTTCTAAATGCCGAACTTTAGCAGGAGCAACTAATCCTGAAGAAGCAGACCCCACCACTATCAGAGGTGCTTATGGAAGGATAACTACTTCCGGAGTATATGAGAATGTAATCCATGTCTCAGCAAATGAGAAAGAGGCAGAAAGGGAAATAAAACTTTGGTTTAAACCTGACGAAATAATTGTAAATATTTATCCTACTAAAGAAATAATTGAGAAAGAAAAGAAGGTACGTATCTGGGCTTAAAAAGAAAGGATAAAGGTATGCTTAAGAGTATGACTGGGTATGGAAAGAAAACTTTAAAAGATAACTTCTTAGGAGAGATAGAGTTAGAGATAAAGAGTAGCAATCACCGTTATCTGGAGATAGTATTTGATATTCCTGAAAGTTTTACTTACTTAGAAGAATTTTTTAGAAAAGAGATAAAAAGAAAGGTTAAGCGCGGAAGGCTCAATCTTTCTTTAAAGGTTGAAACTTTCCTCCTGCCAGATATAAGTTTAAATAAAGCTCTTTTAAAAAAATACTATTTTATCTTTCAGGAACTAAGAGATTCATTCCCTTTAAAGGAGGAACTGAATTTGGATACTCTGTTGAATCTGCCAGGGATAATAGATATAAAAAATAAATACTCTTTTAAAAAAAATTCTTTAATAAAAAGAATATTTAAGGATTCTCTTAAGATTTTTCTGGAGAGTAGAAAGAAAGCAGGAAAATTTATCTATGAGGATTTAAATAAAAGGATTAAGTTCTTAAAGGAGAATATAAAAACAATCCAGAAGATAAAACCTAAGTTATTGAAGGAAAAATTAGATTTAATAGAAGAAGAGGAAGAAAAGATTAATTTTCTTAAAAATACTGATATCACTGAGGAGCTTAATCTCTTAAAATTTTATATCCGGAATTTTGAAAGTAAACTAAGACTTGCTTCTAGTATTGGTAAGGAATTAGATTTTATTCTTCAGGAGATGCAGAGGGAAATAAATACTATGGGAGCAAAAGTTTTTCATCCCAATTTGGCAAATCAAGTTTTAAAGATGAAAGTAGAACTGGAGAAGATGCGGGAAGAGGTTCAGAATGTGGAATAAAAATTTAATATTTGTAATCTCTGGTCCTTCTGGTTCAGGAAAGACAACCCTTATAAAGGCGATCTTAAAAGATAAAGAACTGAAGAAAAATTTGCTCCGTTCAGTTTCCTTTACTACTCGCGCTAAGAGAAAAGGAGAGATAGATGGCAGAGATTACTTCTTTATTAGTGAAGAAGAATTTAAAGAGAAATTAAAGAGAAAAAAAATACTTGAATGGACGCGTTTTTTAGATTACTATTATGGAACATCTCTAGATTATTTTAAAGCTCTTTTAAAGAAGAAAAAACCTATCCTTCTCTGTTTGGACGAGAAGGGTGCTTTAAAAATAAAAAGAATCTTTGGTAAAAAAAGAGTAGTTACTATATTTGTGATTCCTCCGAAATTAAAAGAATTAGCAGAGAGGATAGCTTTGCGTCACCAAGGTTTAGATGAGGAAGAAATTAACAGAAGGCTATTTTTAGCAAAAGAGCAGATAAAAAATGCTTACCTTTACGATTATCAATTGATAAATGATAATTTTAAAAAAGCTTTAAAAGAATTAAAAGGTATAATTTTAAAAGAGATAGAGGCTAAATATGGGCTATGTTCCTTTAGAGAAACTTTTAGATAAAGCGGATAATTCAGTTTATAAATTAGTAGTGATGGCTTCTAAAAGGGCAATTGAGATCGCTGAAGGTCAACCCCCTTTAGTGAAAGAAACTGATTCTTTACAGCCATCTACGATAGCATTAGAAGAGATCGCTAGAGCTAAAGTGAAATTAAAAAAGAATAAATGAAGAAAAAAGAAATAATTTTGGGGGTAACTGCTAGTATCGCTATATATAAAGCCTGCGAGCTTATCCGTAGACTAAGAGAGATAGGATTTAATGTTACAGTGGTGATGACTAAAGAGGCAAAGAGATTAATTTTACCTTTACTTTTTGAGAATCTTTCTGGAAATAGAGTTTACAGTGAACTTTTTAAAAAAGATGATTTTGATATAAAACATATAAGTTTAGCAGAGAGGGCAGATTTAGTTTTGATTGCTCCTGCTACCGCTAATATCATTGGCAAAATTGCTTCTGGTATTGCTGATGATCTTTTAAGTTGTATAATTTTAGCTACAAGAGCAAAGGTAATTTTCTGCCCTGCTATGGATGAAAATATGTACAATAATAAAGTTGTGCAGGAAAATATAAGAAAACTTAAGTCCTACGGATATAAATTTATCGGTCCAGAAAAAGGTAAACTTGCTTCAGGCAAAATAGGTAGAGGTCGTTTAGCAGACCTTGATAATATTATTAAGGAGGTAAAAACCACTTTAAGTTAATGGCGTGGTAGCCAAGTGGAAAGGCAGCGGTCTGCAAAACCGCTATTCACCGGTTCGAATCCGGTCCACGCCTTCTATAATAAAAGGGCAAGTGGCGGAATGGCATACGCACAGGACTTAAAATCCTGGGTCCTTTAAAGGACGTGAGGGTTCGACTCCCTCCTTGCCCATAAAACAAAAAGAAAAATTTGGGCGGTTGGCGCAGTTGGTTAGCGCGTTAGTTTGACATACTAAAGGTCACAGGTTCGAGTCCTGTACCGCCCAATTAAAGCAAAAATGGATCTGGAGACCTTAAGACATTCCTGCTCACATATAATGGCACAGGCAGTAAAAGAGATTTGGCCTAAGACGAAACTAGGTATTGGTCCAGCGATTGAGGATGGTTTTTATTACGATTTTGATAAAAAGGAACCCTTTTTACCCCAGGATCTAACGAAGATAGAGGAGAAGATGAAAAAGATCATCGAAGAGGACCTCCCCTTTATAAAAGAGGAAGTTTCTAAAGAGGAGGCAAAGAAATTATTTAAGAAATTGAATGAAGACTATAAACTCCTACTGATTGAAGAGATCCCTGATAAAAAGGTAACTGTATATAAAACAGGAGAAAGATTTATAGATCTATGTAAAGGACCCCATGTGGAATCTACAGGTAAGATAAAATATTTTAAACTCCTTTCCATCGCAGGTGCATACTGGCATGGGATAGAAACAAATCCCATGCTTTCTCGTATATATGGGACATGCTTTGAGACAAAAGAAGAGCTAAATAATTACCTTAAAAATTTAGAAGAGGCAAAGAAACGTGACCACCGTAAGTTAGGTCCTAATTTAGGTTATTTTGATATCTATTATCAAGAAGCAGGTGCAGGGCTTGTCTTTTATCATCCTAAAGGGGCTATTTTAAGAAATATCATAGAGGATTTTTTAAAGAAAGTTCATATAGAAAAAGGTTATCAATTAGTTAATACTCCTCATATTATGCAGGCAGAACTTTGGAAGATCTCAGGGCACCTAGATTATTATCGAGAGAATATGTATACATTTAAAAGTGAAGGAAAAGATTTTGTTTTAAAACCGATGAATTGCCCTGGGCATATCCTTATCTATAAATCTAAGATAAGAAGCTATAAAGACCTACCTTTAAGATTATTTGAATTGGGGACAGTTTACCGCAATGAGAAAGCAGGTGTCTTACATGGTCTTCTACGTGTAAAAGGATTTACTCAAGACGATGCTCATATATTCTGTCTTCCCGAACAATTAAAAGGAGA
>JAMWCN010000034.1 GCA_023819505.1 Candidatus Omnitrophota bacterium
GCTTGCGTTGGGCAGCTTATATCCATCCTGAAGGCATCCCTCCTTCGGATAAGAGGCCTTCTAATTACATTGTGGTTTTGGTAAATATGCACAGAGCAAAAAAAGAATTTTTTGCTTACGATGTAGGAGCAAGTGTAGAGAATATCCTTTTAGTTTCTTGGAGCTACGGTATAGGGGGGTGTTGGATAGAATCTATAGATAGAAAGAGTTTGAAAGAAATTTTAAAGGTACCTTCCCATATAAGGATCGATTCGGTGATAGCTTTGGGTTATAGAGATGAGACACCAAAAATAGAAAGATTTAAGAATTCTGTACGCTATTGGAAGGATAAAAAAGGAGTTCTTCATGTTCCCAAAAGGGAGCTAAAGGATATTCTCCATTTTGATTATTATAAGGGATGAAGATTTCTTTCTTTCTTTCTCTATGCACGGGTTTACTTTTAAGTTTAGGATTTTTACCTTCCAGATTCTTCTGGGTATTTAGTTGGTTTGGATTCCTGCCTCTGTTTTCTGCTTTAGTTAAAGTTAATTCTAAACTTAAAGCATTTTTTTTAGGTTATCTGGCTGGCCTTTTATTTTGGTTAATTACTGTATACTGGCTCATCCATGTAAGTCTTTTAGGCTTGATACTTCTAAGCTTATACCTTAGTTTTTATTTTGGTATATTTGGGTTATTTTTTTATATCTTTTTTAAAAAAGAATTTAAAGATATATTTTTTATCCCTAGTTTTTGGGTTATCTTAGAATATATAAGGTCAAAGCTCTTTACTGGTTTTGGTTGGGCGCTTTTAGGATATTCTCAAACTTTAAATCTTACCCTAATTCAAATTGCTGATCTTTTTGGTGCAGAAGCGCTTTCTTTTCTGATAATGGCAACAAATTTAACAGTATTTTTTGGATCCTTTGCTTTACCTTCTCAAAGATTAAAGGCTATATCTGTATGTTTAGGGATGTTGATTTTTTCTTTACTTTACGGTAATTATAAAAAAATTGCTATAAAAAATTTTTACAGTTTAGGGATTCCTTTTAAGGTGGCAGTGGTACAGGCAAATATTCCTCAATTTCTAAAATGGGACTCCTCTAAAAAGGATTTTATCCTTCAACGCCACTTTACATTAACCAAAGAAGTTCTAAAAGATAATCCTGAGATAATTGTTTGGCCTGAAGCAAGTCTACCGGTAGTAGCAGAAGAGGAACCAATTTACTACTTAAGATTGTTAGATTTTATAAAAGGGATAAAAAAACCTCTTCTTTTAGGTTTGGTTACTAAAGAGGATACCCTTTATTATAATTGCGCTGAATTTATTTCCTCCGATGCAGAACCTTTGAAGCGTTATCATAAGTTGCACCTTGTTCCTTTTGGAGAATACATCCCTTTAAAAAAAATATTTTATTTTTTAGAGAATATAGCTCCTATTGGAGATTTTAGCAAAGGTAAAGAGTATAGTTTATTTGAAATAAAAAAAGACTCAGATATTTTTAAATTTTCGGTTTTGATTTGCTTTGAAGATATATTTCCAGAATTATCCTATAGATTTGTAAAAAAGGGAGCAGATTTTTTAATCAATATCACCAATGATGCCTGGTTTAAAGAAAGTCCTGCCAGTTTCCAACATCTAACTAGCTCTGTATTTAGAGCCATAGAGAACCGTAGATACCTTATCCGTTCAGCTAACACAGGGATATCCTGTTTTATCTCTCCTGTAGGTGAAATCACTAGTAAAATAGAAAATCATTTAGGTAAAGATATATTTATAGAAGGCGCTATCTCACAGAACATCTTCTTAAGAAAAACAAAATATCTCAGTTTCTATACTAGATACCCTAAATTATTCGTATCATTCTGTATTATTACGGTTCTGTATGGTATAATCAAAAGATATGCAGAGAGAAAAAGAGATAAGAAATATACTGTTAACAGTTTTGTTCCTTAATTGTTTAGTTGCTTCAGCAAAATTAATCTGTGGTTATTTTATAAAGAGCATGAGTATGATTGCGGATGGATTCCATTCATTTTCTGATGGAGTTTCCAATATAATTGGGTTGGTAGGGATAAGGGTAGCTTCTAAACCTGCAGATAAAGAGCATCTTTATGGACATAAGAAATATGAGAGTTTTTATGCCTTAGTGATAGGTGGACTTCTTCTTTTAGTTAGTTTCAACCTCCTTAAGGAATCCCTGCAGAGATTTTATAAAATCTCTTTTTCTCCTTTAAGAAGCCCAGTAAGTTTTATAATTATGTTAATTACTATGGGAATAAATTTATTTGTAGGAAACTACGAATTTAAAAAAGGCAAAGAGATGAATAGTGATATCCTTATCTCCGACTCTCTCCATACAAGATCGGATTTCCTCGTTTCCTCAGCAGTAATAGTTGCTTTAATTTCTACCCAATTAGGATACCCTCATGTAGACCCTTTGGTATCTATTATAATCAGTCTATTTATTGCTTTTTCTGCATTTAAGATTATTAGATCAAGTAGCCAGGTCCTCTGTGATACCGCAGTTATAGATGCAAAGGAGATTGAAGAGTTAGTAAAGAGTATAGATAAGGTTATAGATTGCCATAAGATTAGAACACGCGGAAGAAAGGATGATATCCATATAGACTTACATGTCTTAGTAAGAGCGGATATGCATATGGAGGAAGCTCACCAGATAAGTTATAAGATTGAGGAAGAGATAAAAAAATTTTTCCCTCAGGTTAGCGATATCGTAGTACATATGGAATCTGTAGATAAAAAGAGTTCTAAAAGGAGGTAGAAAGAGATGTTAGAGCTAAAAATAGTTAAAATTGAAAAGCCTCAAGATGTAAATATAATTTTAGGACAAGCCCATTTTATTAAAACTGTTGAAGACCTATATGAGGCATTGGTAGGAAGTAGCCCACAGATAAGATTCGGTTTAGCTTTTGTAGAATCCTCAGGTGCCTGTAAGATACGTTGTGAAGGGAATGATCCAGAACTAAAAAAAATATCGCAAGAGAACGCTTTAAATATTGGAGCGGGTCATAGTTTTTTAGTTGCCTTAAAAGAAGCCTATCCTATAAATGTCTTAAATGCTATCAAAAATATCCCTGAGGTAGTAAATATTTTCTGTGCCTCTGCAAATCCAGTAGAGGTAGTTATTGCGCAGACCTCCCAAGGAAGGGGTATCTTAGGGGTAATTGATGGTGCTTCACCTAAAGGGATAGAGACAGAGGAAGATATAAGTTGGCGGAAGGAATTTTTACGTAAGATCGGCTACAAACTATAATTTTTTTCTTGAAATTTAAAAACTTTTTGTTATAATCTCAAAATGTCATTTAGAGGAATAACTAAGGCAAGCAGGCGCCTTTTAGGCTGGATTGCTATAATCTTTTGCTCTTTGATAATTAGGTTTATCCCTTATTCTCTTATTTCCTGTTTAAGTAAAATTATTGCGGAATTGGGTTATTATTTAGCAGGTAGACACCGTAAGATAGCTTTAGAGAGCTTAAAGATTGCTTTTGGAAAGGAAAAAGGCTTCTCAGAGATAAAGAGGATAGCTAAAAAATCATTTAGGCTGATGGCTCAAAATGGGTTAGAATTTTTATTTCTTATCCAAAATCCTAAATTAATCAGAAGTAAGGTTTCCTTTGAAGGAAAGGAACATTTAGAGAAAGCTTTAGCTAAAGGAAGAGGAGTTATCCTTTTGACCGCTCATTTTGGTAATTTCCCTCTGATGATGGCAAGGTTAAGTTTAGAAGGCTATCCTATTTATGGGATAATGCGTAGGATGCGGGATGAAAGAACAGAGAAGCTCTTTTATAGTAAAAGGACCCATTTAGGAATAAATACTATTTATAGTAAACCTGCTAAGATCTGTGTAGAGAAATCTCTAAGAGTTTTAAGAGAAAATAAACTTCTCTGCATACAATTAGATCAGAATTTTGGGACAGCTGGTATATTTGTAGATTTTTTTAAAAGAAAAGCAGCTACTGCTACAGGACCGGTAGTTTTAGCTTTGAGAACAAAGGCATCTATATTGCCCTGTTTTATTTTACATAATCAAGATAGTACTTATCGGATCGTATTTGAGCCAGAGTATAAAATCAAATTAACAAAGAATTTTTCAGAAGCGGTTCTTATTAATATACAGGAGCTTACTTCTCTAATTGAATCCTATATTCGCAGATATCCTGAGGAATGGAGTTGGATCCATCGGCGCTGGAAAACTCAACCGAGCCAATAAAAAGGAGGTGTAAGGATGGCAGAGGAGCTAAAAACAGAGGAGAAAAAAGTAGATATTAAAAGGGTGCTTTCTATTATTTTTAAGGTAATTTTAGGGTTAGTATTTTTAGCTTTAGGTATTTGGGCAGTAGTAGCTTGGTGGAGAGATCTTATATTAGTAATAAAAGGTTGCATCGGAGCATTTTTGATCTTGGCAGGTATTATTACCTTAGCTATCGCTAAGGAGTAATTAAGAATACGGCCTTTTTGGTTTTTTTAAAATTCCAGAAAGGCCGTTTCCCTTTTTAGAAAAAAGATATGTTTTTTGCTAAAATAAAGAGTAAAATTGCAGAGTTATTTTTAGTAAATACACTGCCTCTTTTAAGGTATATTTCTAATCGCCAGATCATCTTCCTTACCTATATTGCAGAAAAAATTCTCATTAAGCAAGATCCTATCGTAAATAAAGCGATAAAACAGATAAGGGAATATTTTAGAGAAGACCATCCTTCTATAGAATTGGTAAGGAGGATATTAAAAGATCTTTCTCCTCAATGTAAACGTAAGCTCCTTAAAAATTTCTTTGTTAATGCTATCTTTAAAGGGGTAACTAAAAGTAAAGAGTACGCTCAGAGGTATGGATTTAATCCCCCCTGGTTTTTAGTTTTAAGTCCTACTATGCGTTGCAATCTTAATTGTGTAGGTTGCTCCACACGGCGCTATACAAAAGACGATGATTTATCTATAAGCCTTATTGATAGAATATTAAATGAAGCAAAAGAGATGGGTATATACTTTATTGTTACCCAGGGTGGGGAGATGTTTGTTTATGAGGAGATGCTTGAAGTTTATAAGAAACATTCCGATGTCTATTTTCAGGTATATACCAATGGAACATTGATTGATAAGAAAATGGCTTCTACTTTGGCTAAACTTGGAAATGTTGCTCCGATGATAAGTTTGGAAGGATTCCAAGAAACTACAGATAGAAGGAGAGGTAAAGGCGTATTTAAAAAAGTAATGCAGGCAATGGATAATTTAAGAGAGGAAGGTTGTTTCTTCGGTGCTTCAGTTACCCAGACACGTAATAACACTGAAGAGATACTTTCTGATGAGTTCTTCAATCTACTTTATAAAAAAGGTTGTTTTGTAATTTGGTTTTTCCAATTCCTACCCATTGGTAAAGATCCTGATTTAGACCTTATGGCTACACCCCAACAGAGACATCAACTTTATCTTAAAATTCAGGATATCCGCGCTCGTCTTCCTATCTTTATTGGGGATTTCTGGAATGACGGTCCATTTGTAGGAGGTTGTATCGCTGCTGGGCGTAGGTATGTACATATAAATAATAAGGGGGACGTTGAGCCCTGTGCATTTGTTCATTTCGCTTTAGATAATATCAAAGAGAAATCTTTAAGAGAAGCGCTAAATTCGGTCTTTTTTAAGTTCTTACGTCAACTCCAACCATTTAATCAAGGAAATCTTTTGGTTCCCTGTATGATTATTGATCAACCAGAGGTTCTGCGTCAAGCAGTAAAAGAGAGTGGAGCACACCCTACCCATGAAGGTGCAGAACTCATCCTTGACGGCAAAATAAGTTTAGGTTTAGATGAGTATGCCAGAGAGATACAGAGGATAACTTTACCGATTTGGGAAAAGATAAAGGATAAGGCGGTGAAATGGCCAACTTAGTGGGGCGCAAACTCTGGCGTATGGCTGGCTTAATTTTTCCTTTCATTTACATCATTTCTAATTCTAAAGAGCTAACTTTAAGATGCAGTTTATATGTACTGATTTTCTTTTTGATAATTGAATTTTTAAGATTTATAAATTCAAATTTTAATTCCTGGTTATTTAAAAGATTTAAATTGATTCTTAAAGAAGAAGAAAGGAACCATCCCCTCAATACAAGTTTCTTTTTGATATTTTTAAATTTAGCGATTTGGTTTTTTAGAAAGGAAATAGTTATCTATGCAGTTTTCTTTGTAATTATAGGTGATATTGTAGCAGGATTGGTTGGAAAAAACTTTGGACATATAAGGATTGGAAATAAAACTTTAGAGGGAGCAATCAGCTTCTTTTTTAGTTGTCTAATTTTGGGTTGGCTTCTAAATTTAACTTCTTTTAAAATTCCTCTTTTAGTTATCATACCTGCAAGTTTTATCTGCAGTTTAGTAGAACTTTTCTCCAAATTAGATGATAATTTTACAGTGGGTTTAAGTTGTTGTATCACGATGGAGTTAATTTTAAGGTTAATTTCTTAATATGTTTCTATTAGAGAAAATTTTTCATCTTAAAGAAAACCGTACAGATATCCGTACAGAATTTTTAGCAGGTATAACTACCTTTATGACGATGTCTTATATTATTTTTGTGCAACCAGCAATATTGAGTATATCTGGGATGGATTTTGGAGCAGTGATGGTAGCAACCTGCCTTGCCTCTTTTATCGCTACCATTCTTATGGGAATATTGGCAAATTATCCTATTGCTTTAGCTCCTGCTATGGGTCATAATGTATTTTTTGTCTATACGGTATGTCTGGGTATGAAGGTTCCCTGGCAGATAGCTTTGGGTGCAAATTTTATTTCAGGAGTAATCTTTATTATCTCTTCTTTGTTTTCTTTTCGCCAGCGGATAATTGAAGCAGTTCCAGATTCTTTAAAGCAGGCAATTGCTGCAGGAATTGGGCTTTTGATTGCCATGATAGGTCTTCAGTGGTCAGGGATAATCAGGGGAAATCCTTTTACCTTAGTTAGTTTAGGTAACCTAAGATCAAAGGCAGTTATTCTTTCCATAGCAGGTACGCTTTTTATAGGAGTTCTTCTCTCCAGAAGAATAAAAGGCGCCATCCTTTGGGGGATTTTATTTAATCTTGTTCTGGGGATAATCCTAGGGATAGTAAAATTTGAAGGAATATTGAGTAAACCACCTTCAATATCACCTACCTTTTTAAAGTTAGATATTATCTCTGTATTTAAAGGTGGAATAAATATGTTGGTAGTAATTTTTGTTTTATTTTTTCTTGACCTTTTTGATACTGTGGGTACACTTATTGGAGTGGGAAAACAGGCAGGTTTTATTACCAAAGAGGGAAAACTTCCCCGTGCAGAAAAAGCACTTCTTTCAGATGCTATAGGAACAGTAGAAGGAACCCTTCTGGGAACCTCTACCATTACCAGTTATATAGAAAGTGCCTCTGGAATTTCCTGTGGAGGAAGAACAGGTTTAAGTAATATCTTTACTGGCATCTGTTTTATAATTGCCTTATTTTTTTATCCTTTAATAAGGATGGTAGGTGGGGGTTATAAGATATCAGAGGGAATCATTCTTTATCCAGTAATTGCTCCTGCCTTAATTATGGTGGGTGCCTTGATGTTAAATAGTATTACCCGTATAAACTGGCAGGATTATACAGAGGTTCTTCCCTGTTTTATTACAATTTTAATTATGCCACTTACTTTAAGTATTACCGAAGGGATTGCCTTTGGTTTTATCAGTTATAGCATACTGAAGTTGGTTTGTGGTAAAGCAAAAGAGGTCAGCTGGCTTATCTATCTTTTTAGTTTTCTTTTTATATTAAGGTATATATTCTTAAGATGAGAGAATCCATTTTAGCTAGGGAAATTATTACCAGTAAGGTAATCTCAAGGATAATTCTGGTTTGTTTTTCAGTAATCTCCATCTCTTTATCCAGTTATGTACGCATACCTTTGCCTTTCAGTCCTGTCCCCATTACCCTTCAGACACTCTTTGTACTTTTAACTGCTGCTCTTTTAAGAGAGAAACTTGCTACATTAACTATTTTTATTTATCTTATGTTGGGGATAGCAGGTTTTCCAGTTTTTACCTTTAATAGTAGTATATTTTATCTTTTCGGTCCAACAGCAGGATACTTGATAGGATTCCTTTTGAGTAGTTTTTTGGTAGGAAGGGTACTTTCTTATTTTAAGAAAATAGATTTCTTTTCAGCATTTTTTTCTCTGTTTTTAGGTGAAATAATTATCCTTAGCTTAGGAACCATCTGGCTTAAGGTATCTTTAGCTTTAGATTTTAAAAAAGCACTTATCTTAGGAGCCATCCCCTTTATCCCTTTAGATTTATTTAAACTTTGGATTGCAGTAAAACTTTTCTTAAAATTAAATCCCCGTATAAGAAAGATCATTTAAAAATCAAGGAGGTATCTTAAAATGAAGGTAAAAGAGATTATGAAAAAAGAGGTGGTAAGTTTATCTAAAGATACCAAAATAAAAGATGCTTTCGGTAAACTTTTACAGATACATATAAGTGGCTTACCGGTTTTAGATGAAAATTTGAGGATTGTAGGTATGTTTACGGAAAAAGATATCTTAAGGGCAATCCTTCCTGGATATTTAGAGAAGGTAGGAAGGTTTATCTATGAGGAGAATCCCAAAATTATCCAAAAAAAACTCTTAGATATTCAGGATTTAACTGTGGAGAAACTTATGCGAAAAGATGTTATCACTGTTGATGAGGATACCACTTTATGCGAGGTAGCTAGAATTATGCTTACCCAGAATGTGCGCAGAATCCCTGTGTTAGATAAAGAGAAAAGAGTTATTGGTATTGTTGCTCGCGAGGATATTATTAAGGCATATGCAAAAGAGGCAAGATGGATAACAGATTGATTTTTAAATTTATAATTTTATTCTTTTTAATTTTTCTTGTGAATATTATAAGTTTAGGTTTAAGTTTAAATTCTACACAGATAATTGCCCTTTCCATCTTTTCTGCATCTGTTTTTGCTACTCTTTTATTTTGGGATTTTCGTGTAGCTATCGCTTTTTTAGGGATAGCTTTACTTCTAATAACCAAGACTGTAGATTTAGAAAATCTTATCAGATTTGCGTCTTTAGAGGTAATCTTATTTTTAGTGGGTATGATGGTGCTGGTGGGATTACTTAAAGAGTCAGGATTCTTTGCCTGGCTGGTGACTATTATTATAAGAATGAGAAATCTTAATGCTAGAAAGTTTGTCTTTTTAATTTCAATAATTTCGGCACTGCTTGCCTGTT
The DNA here is from genome assembly GCA_023819505.1 of Candidatus Omnitrophota bacterium. Taxonomy (GTDB): domain Bacteria; phylum Omnitrophota; class Gorgyraeia; order Gygaellales; family JAMWCP01; genus JAMWCN01. The sequence continues at coordinate 9,229 of JAMWCN010000034.1, forward strand.
GCGTTGATGAGGTCACCTCTATCGTATTTATGGTAGCAGCTATTTTAGAGATCTGTGATTATTTTGAGGTAGAACCTACCCCTTATATTATCATAAGTGTTCTTTCTACAAATATCGGTTCCACCGGTACAGTCTTAGGAAATCCTATCGGTATCCTTATCGCCTCAAAATCAGGGCTTACTTTTGAGGATTTTATATTGAAAGCATTTCCTCTTATGATTATCTGCCTTCTGCTTACCATACTTTTGGTTAATCTTTGGTATTTTAAAAGTGTCAAAGAGTTAGATAGGAATATGCAGAGATTTGCCGCTAATGAGATGCTCATTAAACTTATCTCTGTTCCTCCGGAAAGGCAACTGAAGATAGGTTTAGGGGTCTTTATAATTACTCTTTTTTTTATTTCTCTGCACCATCGTTTAGAGCTCCTCTGGAAATTAGAGAATAATACTTTACTCTTAAGCATTCCTTTAATTTTTGCTGGTATAGTGATGATCTGGAAGTGGAAGAGGGCACGCCAATATATAGAGAAAGATGTTGACTGGTGGACGCTTCTATTTTTTCTTTTACTTTTTGCCAAGGCAGGAACCTTAAAATATACAGCAGTAACAGGTATATTTGCAAAAAAGATAGCTTCATTAGCCAAATCCCATCCTTTAGGATTAACGAGTATCATCCTCTGGACAACTGCCTTGGGTTCTTCAATCTTAGATAATGTGGTTTTAGTAGCAGCATTTATACCTGTTATACAGAGTTTTAAAGAATTGGGTTTTGTTCTTCAGCCTTTATGGTGGGCACTTCTTTTTGGTGGTTGTTTTGGTGGAAATATCACTTTGATTGGCTCTACTGCCAATATCGTTGCTTTAGGGATTTTGGAAAAAGAACGCAAAATAAAAATTAGTTTCTTTAAGTGGTTAAAGATTGGTTTAATAGTAGGTCTACTTACTACTTTTTTGGTATGGCTAGCTTTAATATGGCATCCTTTATATCATTAAAAATCATAACCCTTTTTATATTTATCCTTGCCTATATACTCATATTAACCCGTAGGATAAATTCCTTATGGGTTGTTTTTGGTGCAGCAGGGATTCTTTTTTTAATTGGTGCTATCAACTTAAAAGAAGCTTTATTATCTATAAATTTTAATGTCTTAGGTGTGTTTTTAGGAACGATGGTTCTATCGCATCTATTTATTTACTCAGAGGTTCCTAATTTTCTTGCCTCTAAAATACTAAATAAGTCTAAAAATGTATCCATGGCATTTTTAGGAGTCTGTTTACTGGCTAGTTTTATCTCCAGTTTTACCGAAAATGTTGCCACAGTTTTAATCGTTGCACCCATTGCCTTAAAGATTGCTAAACTTATAGAAGTAAATCCTGTACCTCTTCTGATTGGGGTTGCTCTTTCTTCCAATCTTCAAGGTACTGCCACCTTGATCGGGGACTCTCCTTCAATTATCCTGGCGATGGAGGCAGGGATGAATTTTAATGATTTTTTCTGGATGAAGGCTCATCCTGGTATATTTTTTGCAGTAGAGCTAGGTGCAGTAGGTGCTTTTTTTGTGCTCTGGTTATTCTTCAGGCATTATAAAAATAGAGTTCCCCTTCATTTTAAGATAATACCTAAAACTTGGATACCCACAATTCTTATCTCAAGTATGGTTTTAAGCTTAGTAATTTTTTCCTTTTTAAAAAATAGACCTACCTATGGCATAGCTGGAATCTGTTTATTCTGGGCAATCTTGGGAGTTCTGTGGCATAAGTTTTATCATAAAGAAAGTATCTCTTTAAAAAGGGATCTAGATTGGCATACTTTCTTTTTTTTGGGGGGGATATTTATTTTAGTGGGAGCTCTTACTACCCAGGGAATAATTAAAGATATCGCTGATCTTATCAGTCGTTTTGCGGGGAAAAATATACTTTTTTCTTATATTTTGATTGTAGTAGTTTCAGTATTGGTTTCTGCCTTTGTGGATAATATTCCCTATACGATGGCAATGATACCGGTGGCAAAATTAGTTTCTGCTGATTTAGGTGTATCTATGTA
>JAMWCN010000035.1 GCA_023819505.1 Candidatus Omnitrophota bacterium
ATAATCGTTTAATTTTATGTAAAGATCTGCTAGCTCAAAATATAACCGCTGTAATGTAAATTTATCTTTTGTAGATTGTATCTTTTTAAATAAATTTATCTCTTGAAATTTTAATTTATAAAGAGGCGTCTCTCTATAGTATGAGCCAAAAAGTTTATTTAAAACTCTATCTAAAAAATAAACAATTCTATCTTTCTTTGATGATTTTATCTTAATTGCATCTTCTATAAAAAACTTAATGTCTTTTAGCTGTCTTTTGTCCTGGATAGAATTTAATATACTATAGGCAAAATCTAAATCTAAAATACAGCGGTAATCAAGTTTAGGTTCGGATAGTTCATATAAAATAATTTTTTTAAAATTATCCTTTAAGGTTGCTATATCTTTTAAAGATTTTATAGATTCTATCTTAACCCGCATAACTTCTAAATTAGCTAAAGAGTAATCTATAAGGTAAAAGTTATAGTAAAAAATAAAACCTAAAAATAATATCACTGAAGCTAAAATAATAAAGAACCTTTTATGAATCTGTTCTAAATAATCCATAATTTTAGCTAAAATTCTAAAAGCATACCATCGTAAGCAGATAAAATCTCAATCTTTAACTTTTCTTTTAGCTTTAAAGCTAAAAGATGTGGTTTTGCTTTAAGCATACTCATTCCAAAATGGCTGAGTATAACTTCTTTTGGTTCTGTCTGTTTTATTATCTTCTCTACATCTTCTAAAGAGAGGTGTTCTACTTCTGGATGGGGTTGATAAAATACAATATTTATAACTAAGATATCCAAATTTTTATAGAAATTTTCTAATTCTCTAAAATATTTTGTATCGGTAAGAAAAGCTACCATTTTGTCTTTAATTTTAAACTTTATTCCGTATGTCTCTACAGGATGAAGATGCCTCATAGAAGTCTGAAATTCAAAATCACCGATTCTATATTTAGTTAGAGGTTTTAGTATCTCTATCTTTTGGGGAAATCCTTTTAGGTGTGAAAGAATAATCGAATCCTTCTTTATAGCATCTAAAGGCAAAAATAATATTCCTTTCTTTTTAAATCCACCTTCAGTCATCGCTTCTATCATCACATTGATATCTCCTGCATGATCCAGGTGACGATGGGTTAAAATAATTGCATCTAATTTAGTAGGATCTAATTTTGGCTTAGAGAGAGCGCAACGCACGATACTACCTGGACCTGGGTCTAAAAGGATATTTTTACCATCTGTATTTATCCAGATGCCTCCTGATGAACGCAACTGTTTTATCATTACAAAACGTGCACCTGCAGTTCCTAAAAATTTTATAAAATTTTCTTGAGTCATTATTTTTTAAGCCAGAGCTTTTTTAACTCTTCATTAATCTTTTTAATCTCATCATAAGAAAGTTCTGCTTTTATCAGATCCTGTTTAGCTTTTTTCTCCTGGGGATAAATCTTTTTAAAAAAATCATCTATACCCATTGCTTGGATATAATAGAATTTGGCAAAAGATACAATCTCTTTATCATCAGTAACTATTAATGTGGTTTGGGGAGATTTAGAATTTTTTATCGCACGTTTTATCCAATCATCTGCAGACTCATCGGTAGTAAAAACGACCTCTATATCTTTTGATGAAATAGTATTTTTAGAAAAATCTTTACTTCCATCAAAAACAACGGTAATTTTATTTTTTTTATAATTTAAAGGGTCTTTAGATATTAAAAATCTAATTAAAGAAGTGCGAGCGTCTTTTAAAATCTTTATTTTTTTAAATTGAGAATTTTTTATAAGGTTGTATCCGTCTAAAATGTAATGTAAAGACATAAATAATTCCTCCTAAACAAGCCAAAATCACAAAAAATGTAGAATTTAGCAAAGCCATTGCTAAACAGATATCATTTGATATTCCTATCTTAGAAAAGAAAAAAACAGTCGATGCTTCCCTTATACCTAATCCTCCAAGAGATATAGGCAAAATAGTAATTATACCTATAATAGGAATAAAGATAAAAAAATATTCCATCTTTATATACACACCTAAAGATAAACTAATAATAAAAAATACAAGGCAAAGAAGTAACTGGATAATTAAAGATATAGAGAGATTAAATAGAACAGTAAATTTTTTATCCTTAAAGTAATATATGTATTGTTGAATTTCTTTTAAGATATAGAAAAATCTATTCTTAAATAGACCTAATAGATAATTTAATTTTGAATATAAAAAATTGTTAAATAAAAAAAATAGAATTAAAAGTAAAAAGATACTAAATACAGAAGCAATCCATAGGATATCTTTATCTTTAATAAACCTATAACCGATTATTAAAGAAAATATCAAAACTATATCCAAACCGATATAACCACTGAGTCTGTCCAAAAAAATAGAACATAAAACTTCTTTTGGTTTATGGGTGCGGGCTATAAAATCAAGGCTTCTTAAAATATCTCCTCCGATAGCTGAAGGAAGTAAGAGATTAAAGAAAAGACCTGCAGAGAAACTACTTAAAATATCCTTAAAATAAAAATTTATACCTATTGCATCGAGGATATTTTTCCAACGGTAGAGTCCAAGAAGATTAGATAATAAAAATACAAAAAAAGCGAATATTAAAACTTTAACATCTAAAGCTTTAATTATATTTAAAAAATTTTGTTTATCTATCTTGGAAAATAAAAAAAATAAAATTCCTATACTTATAAATAATCTCAAAAATAACTGAATTATCTTACGCATAGAACCTAAAATTTTTTAATACTATTGATATAGTTTTCTGCTGAATTTGAGGCTATCGCTCCTTCGGAACAGGCAGTAATTATTTGATAGAGACTTTTTCTACGGCAATCTCCGCAGGCAAATATTCCTTCTCTGGAAGTAAGCATATTCTCATCGGTAAGGATGAACCCTTCTTCATCCAAAGAAATTTTTCCTCTCAAGAATTCTGTATTAGGCTGTAATCCCACATAGATAAATATACCTGCACATTTAAGCAAATTTGAATTTCCCGTTGTTAAGTCTTCAATTAAAATCTCCTCCATTTTATCCTTCCCTCTTATCTCCAAAACTCTACTATTTAAAATCAACTCTATATTAGGTTCTCTGATAAGTTTATCTTGCAATAAAGGAGAGGCACGTAAAATATTCCGACGATGAATAATATTTACTTTCTTACAGAATCTACTTAAAAATAATGCTTCTTTTATAGCACTATCTCCCCCGCCCACAATAGCTACCTCTTTATCTCTATATAAAGGACCATCGCAGATGGCACAGTAAGAAACACCTCTACCTAAAAATTCATCTTCTCCCTTTATACCCAACTTCTTTGACCTTGCACCTGTAGCGACGATAATACTTAAAGTTTCATAAGTGTTATGCAAAGTAAATATTTTTTTTAATTCTGTATCTATATCCTTTACTTCATCAAAAACAATTTCTACATTATTAAATTGCCTTATCTGATCTTCCATATTTTTAATTAAATCTGAACTTGAAATCTCCTTTCCTACTCCTGGAAAATTCTCAATCTTTTCTGTAAATAAAACTCTCCCCCCCAAAGAAATCTTTTCTAAAATTAAGGTATTTAACCCTGCTCTACCTGCATAAAGACCTGCGGTTAAACCCGCAGGTCCTGCACCAATAATAACTATATCGTATTTAAACATGTTAGCTTAAAAATTGTTGATAGAGCTGTTTTGATTCAAAAGAACTTCTTACCAGAGGACCGGAAGCAACTACTTTAATTCCTTTCTTCAAAGCAACTTCTCTATAAAAAGCAAATTTTTCAAGACTTAAAAATTCTTTAACAGGATAGTGATCTTGAGAAGGTGAGAGATACTGACCCAAAGTTAATATATCTACATTTACATTAGCTAAATCCTCTACAGTTCTGAATACATCTTGTTCTGTTTCACCTAACCCTAGGATCAAAGAAGACTTAGTAATTATAGTTGGTTTTATCTCTTTTATCATACTTAGTACAGATAAAGAGCGCCTGTAATTTGATTGAGGTTTTATCTTTTTATAAAGAGGCTCAGGTATCTCTAAATTATGAGCAATAACATCTGGTTTTGATTCTATAACTTTTTTTAAAAGTATCCTATCACCTAAAAAATCGGGAATGAGCAATTCTATTTTTATATTAGAACCGATACTCCGTATAGCCTCAACTACTTTTAAAAAATGTGAAGCTCCTTTATCTATTAAGTCATCGCGCGATACAGAGGTAATTACTACAAAATCTAAACCTAGCCTCTCCACAGCCTCTTTTATTTTCTTCGGTTCATCTTCTAATTTTTCTTCACTATAATAAAAAGAACCCTTTTTTACTGCGCAGAATTTACAATCACGACTACAGATATCTCCTAAGATCAAAAAAGTTAAAGTCTTATTTTTAAAACATTTATTTATGTTTGGGCAATGACCAGAAATACAGATAGTATTTAATTTTAATTCCTTAATTAATTTCAAAATATCAGCTACATTTTCATCAGGCAGGCTCTGTTTAAACCAAAAAGGAAGTCTTCTCTTCATCTATCAAAATTAAATAGCCTTTAATCTTTTTAGCTTCCTTTTAACTAGGATCCTCTTAAACAATGGTAGATAATCGATGATGAGTTTTCCATTAAGATGATCTATCTCATGCTGTAAAATACGACTGAGAAGATTATCTGCTTCCATAGTAATTGAATTACCTTTTTCATCTAATGCTTTTACTATAATCTTTTTGGCTCGCTTTATTTTTACACATAAATTAGGAAGACTTAAACAACCCTCCTCCATAACTTCATTCCCCTCTTTATAGATTATTTTAGGATTAACCAATTTATAGAGGTGATCTCCGGGATCGGCTACTAACAGAGAGATATTTAACCCTACCTGATTGGCTGCCAAGCCCACACCTTTATGTTCATACATAATCTCTGACATCTGTTTTAAAATATCTTTTATTTCATTATCTACACTTCTTACCAGAGAAGCCTTTTTTCTTAAGATATTATCAGGATAGAATCTAAGTTTTAATTCGGTTGTATTCATCAACATATACTATCTTGGGTTTAAATAGGTTAACTTTTTCTTCAGGTACGATTGCATAGGCAAGAATAATTACCTCATCCCCTACCATCCCTGTGCGTGCTGCTGGGCCATTCAGGCAGATCTCACCTTCTTTACCTTTTATCGCGTATGTCTCTGTACGGGAACCATTATTGAGATTTAAAACTTCCACCTTTTCACCCTCTATAATATTTGCCTTTTTCATCAATTCTTCATCAATACTTATACTACCTTCGTAAAAAAGGTTAGTGGAAGTAACCCTTGCACGATGGATTTTCGATTTTAACATTATCCGCATAGATTTACTCCTTATTTTTCAAAATTATTCTGAAAGCACTTTTAAAATTGTATCAGCAAATTCTTCAGCTGCGAATGGACCTGAAGCAGTAATAATCTTACCATCTCTTTCTACAGATCTTCCTGTATACTGGGCACCTTTCTTTTTTAGAAGACCTGCCTCTGATTCCCAAACGGTTGCTTTCTTGCCTGATAAAAGCCCGGCATTAGCCAATGTAACTGGAGCGATACAGATAGCTGAAACAATCTTTCCTTTGTTATAGGCGTCATTGGCAATCTTATGAGCTAAATGGTCTTCCCAATAACAGCTTGCTCCTATTCCACCCACAAATACCACTGCTACATAGTCATCTACAATCACATCAGTAAGTAAAATATCGGGTTTTATTTTTGCACCAAGCATCCCCTTAGCAGTATTAAGAGAAGTAGAAGCAATTACTACTTTAAATTCATTTTTTTCAAATATCTCTTTTGGTCTTAGGAGCTCCTCATCACGAAAATCCTCTGGGGCAATGATCATTAAAATCTTTTTCATATCAGCCTCCTTTTGTGTATATCCATAGTTTATCAAAAATAACATCAAAATTAAAAAAAATATTCTTTTATACATAATATCAGCTCTTTTTTAAAAGTTCGTAAGTTTGCCGAGCAATCATCAGCTCCTCATCTGTAGGTATTATTAAAATTTTTGGTCTTTTATTTAGATGAAGAAATAAATCCTTACAGATCATCCTTACAATCTCCGGTTGATTTTGACCGATCCCTGCAGTAAAAATTACTGCATCTGCACCTTTTAATATCCCTATATAAGCACTGATATATTTTTTTATCCTATAGATAAATACATCTATTGCTAATTTTGCCAAAAAATTTCCTTTTTTAGATTCTTTAAAAATTATCCGCATATCATTACTTAACCCAGAGATTCCTTTTAAACCGCTCTCTTTATTAAGAATTTCATCTATTTGGAGAAAACTTATTTTTTCCTTCTGCATAATATAAGGTATAAGTGCAGGATCGATATCTCCGCAACGCGTTCCCATAACTAAACCTTCTAAAGGGGTAAAACCCATAGATGTATCTATAGATTTTCCATATTTTACCGCTGTGATACTACAACCATTTCCTAAGTGACAGCTGATAAGTTTTAACTTACTTAAAGGCTTTTTAAGTAAGCGGGCTGCTTCTGCTACTACATAGGCATGACTGGTGCCATGAAAACCGTATCTTCTAATCCCATAACTTTCATAATAACGATAAGGAAGTCCATACATATAGGCATATTGGGGTATAGTTTGATGGAATGCAGTATCAAAGACAGCCACTTGTTTTACTTGAGGAAGTAATCTTTTAACTGCCAATATTCCAGCCAAATTTTTTGGATTATGCAGAGGTGCAAAACGGCTATAATTTTTAATTGCTCTAATTACCCTTTCAGTAATAATTACAGGTTTTTTAAATTCTTCTCCTCCGTGTACTACACGATGCCCAACGCCATCTATGGGTATGTTTATTCTTTCTAAAATGATCTTTAAACCTATATAGTGATTTTTAATCAAAGAGTCTTTTTCTCCAATATGTTCAATAATACCTGAATTCAAAATCTCTTCATCTAATCTTTTCTTAATTTTAAAAAATTTATATTTTATAGAGGAACTACCACAATTTATAACCAGAATTTTCATCTATTTTGCATTTAAAATAGAAGTTATAGCAACAGCATCTATGATATCTTCTACAAAACAACCTCTAGATAGATCACTTATAGCTTTATTTAATCCCAAAAGTATAGGACCGATTGCACGTGCTTTAGCTAAACGTTGGACAAGTTTATAACCGATGTTACCTGCCTCTAAATTTGGAAAGATAAGAATATTGGCTCTTCCTTCCAAAGGGCTATCAGGACATTTAATTTTAGCTACCTCAGGAACGATTGCTGAATCTAACTGTAATTCTCCATCGATCAATAGATCAGCTCGCATATTCTTTGCCAATTCAACTGCCTTCTTTACTTTCTCTACAGAAGCTACTTTACTAGAACCTTTGGTAGAAAAACTTAATAGAGCTACACGGGGCAAAAATCCTAAAATGTCTTTGGTAAAATCTGCACTCTTTATAGCTATCCTGGCGAGTTGTTCTTCTGTGGGCTGGGGTATTACTCCACAATCAGCAAATAAAAATACTCCCTCTTGGCCAAAATTTTTATCTTTTAAGACCACAATAAAACAACCAAAGGCAAAACCTATCTCTTTATCTACTCCTAAACAATGTATGGCTGCCCTAATTACTTCGGCAGTTTTATAAGTTGCACCTGCTACAAAGCCATCGGCATCTAACAAGCGTGTCATCATCCCTGCGTAGTATAAAGGGTCTTCCATAATTTTTTCTGCTTCTTCTATAGTTAAACCTTTATCCTTACGCATCTGGAAAAAAACTTCTGCGTATCTTTTTTTATTTTCAAAACTGATTTTATCTTTTTCCAATAGAATTACTTCAGCGATACCTTTTCTCTTTATAAATTTGGCTGCCTTCAATACTCGCTCATCTTGAACCTCAGGTAGAACGATTCTCTTTTTTAACCGAGAGGCACTTTTTCGTAATTCTCTAATGAATCTCATCTTTTAAATCCCATTCAATATTTTTTTTATATCTACATAATTAGCTACTAAATTCTCTACTATCTTAATTTTTTCTTTATCCTGCGGTCTTATCTTTACATTAATATTATTTAAAATGCAGGTGGTAGTATAGGTATCTCTTTTAGAAAGAAGCACAGGAAGTTTATTTTTATCAAATATACTTATAAAGATTTTGGAAGGATGCCCTTTCCCTGAAAGTACCAAACAATTTATCCTTAATCTCTTTTTATCTGTATTCCTATATGTATTTAAAGCGAGTTTAATTATATCGATTCTATCTACAGGGGTAATCAGAAGGCAATCATCAACGATGTATGGGAAAGCATCGCGTGGTTTCATCGCCCCTACCACAACACATGAGAATTTGTTATCTACATAGTCATATCCACTTATCAATTCAAAATCGGTCTCTTCTAAAATCTGCCTTATCGATGGATAAGATAGTTCCTTACAGTAAGGAATAACTCCTAAAACTTCTATACCTTTATATTTAAGTCCTAAACGGATGAGTTTATTTATCTTATCGTATTTTTCAGGCAGAACCTTATTTATTACTACACCTAAAAGATCAACACCTTCTCTATCGAAAAGTGATTTATTTAAAACTATCTCATCGATGGGTCTACCTAAACCACCAGAGGAGATAAGTAATATTTTTGCTCCAAACAATTTTGCCACATAGGCATTGGAATGATCAAATACCGAACCCACTCCTGCATGACCTGTTCCTTCAATAATTACTAAGTCAGAACCTTTAGATATCCGCTCAAAAGAATCTTTTATCTGAGAAGTAATTGCTTCTTTATTTGGAGAAAGGATATAGCTTTCTGTAAAACCTTTCTCTACTGCAATGGGATTCATATCTTTAAGTTTTTCTTTTATGCCAAGAATCTCTTCAATTAATACTGAATCTTCATCTACTTTTATGCCTTCCTCTACTAAGTATCTTTGACCTATAGGTTTAATAAAGCTAACAGATTTAAAACCCTCTTTTAGTAAATTAAGTATCAATCCTAAAGAGAGTGTAGTTTTGCCATCGTTCTGCTGGGTAGCAGCGATAAATATCTTTTTCATCTATTTATATAAATTTATATTAAAATAGCATAAAGAAGCCTAAATCTCAAGAATTTTTAATTAGGGATAGATACCATTTAAATTGGTGTCTGTCCCTATTTTAATAACTTTTTAGCAATTTTACCTGTAGAAGTTTTGGGGAGATCATTTACTATCTCTATATATTTAGGAATCTTAAATTGGGCAATATGTTGGCGTAGATATTCAATTACTTCTCTTTCAGTTAAAGAAACATTTTCTTTTAAGACTAAAAATGCTTTGGGAACTTCTCCTTTGAATTTATCCTTTACTCCAATTACAGCGCATTCTTTTATCTTTGGATGTCTAATTAAAACTTTTTCTATTTCTTGAGGATAAACATTTAAGCCCCTTACATTAATCATATCTTTTTTTCTATCCACAATATAGATATAACCATCCTTATCTAATTTTGCTAAATCACCGCTATAAAGCCAGCCATCTTTAATGGTCTCTTTGGTTGCGGATTCATCTTTAAAATATCCTTTCATCACATTTGGTCCTTTTATTAAAAGCTCTCCTATATTTTCCCTAGGCAATTCTTTACCCTCATCATCTACGACTTTTACCTCTATACCTTCTAAAGGAAGACCAACTGAAGCAGATTTTCTTATCCCTTTTAAAGGATTTAGAGATACCACTGGAGAAGCTTCAGTAAGACCGTATCCTTCCAAAAGAGGAACATTAAATTTTTTCTCAAATGCCTCTAATACCTCTACAGGTAAAGCTGCTGCCCCTGAAATGCAGATTCTCACTGAACCGATTAATTTTAACACTCTCGCCATAAATGCCTCGGGGATGTAAATATGAGTCAATACATTGTAGATAGAGGGAATAGCTACAAAGATAGTAACTTTTTTCTTTATAACATTGCGGATAACTTTTCTAAATGGCCTAATATGGTCAACGACAGTAATCGTTGCCCCTACAGCTAAAGGGATAAAAATACAAACTGTCAAAGCAAAGGAATGAAACATCGGCAGAATACAGATAAAGTTATCTTTCTGATTTGGATAGATAGCTTTGATACAGCTATTTACATTAGATAGAAAATTTTTATGAGTAAGTAGAACTCCTTTAGGATCCCCTGTAGTCCCAGAAGTATAAAGTATAGAAGCCACATCTTCGGGTAAAATTTCTTCTCTTTTGTCTAAGGGTAATGTATGCTCAATAATTTCATAGAAATTTAACACTGTAGGCAGAATCGCATCGATAAGGATAGTGTATTTTAGAAAACAATCGCCTTCTGCAATAATTCTATCTATTATATCTATATATTTGATAGAACTGATAATTAATTTTGCTTCAGAATGCTTTAAGATAAAACTTAACTCTTCTTGCTTTAACATATTATTTATAGGAACCGCTATTGCTCCTAAATAGAGAATAGCAAAATAACTGATTACAAATTCAGGACAATTACCTAAAAATATGGCAACTCTATCATTTTTTGTTATACCTAAATTCTTTAATCCTTGAGAAAGTCTCAACACCATCCAGTGAAATTCTTTATAAGTGATCTTACGGTTATAGAAAAGTAAGGCATAATTATCTTTAAAGTTATGAGAATTTACTTCTAAAAGTTCTGCAAGGTTTCTAAAATTTAATTCTTTCATTTTCTGATGAAATCAAAGATATCTAAACCTATTTTCTCAAGAAGCAAAGCTAACTTTCTTAAAGGAAGACCGAGAACATTAAAATATGAACCCTTTATATTATCAAATAGAACTGCTCCTGTTGAATCTATAGAGAAACCTCCTGCCTTATCAAAAGGTCCAAGATATTTTAGGTATCTGGAGATTTTTTGAGGTTTAAATTTACGTATATAGACGGTTGTTTTATCGTAATCGGAGATTCTTATATCTTTTTCTTTATCGATAAGATAAAGCCCTGTATAAACAGCTAACTTTTTACCATTAAAATTTTTTAGTAGTTCTTTAGCTTCCTTCTTTGAGAAAACCTTACCAATAATTTTGTTTTTAAACAATACCAA